>CAKUMG010001374.1 GCA_934667465.1 uncultured Actinoplanes sp.
CCGTGGGAGCCCTCATCCCGGTGTTGGATGTGGGCTTTCGCGGGACGTGCGCAGGCGGGATCTGGGCCCGCCGCAGCCCGGCCCCGGGGCGAAGCAGGCGCTGACGCCGATACTCACGTCACACCCGCGACCCGTGGGCCGCTTTCCGGCCGTACGTGCGCAAGGATGGTCGGATGCGGATCGTGGTCCTGACCGGCGGCATCGGTGGCGCCAGGTTCCTGGTGGGGGTGCGCGCGCACGCGCGGCGCATCGGAGCGGAGGTCACGGCGGTGGTGAACGTCGGCGACGACGTCCGCATGCACGGCCTGCAGATCTGCCCCGACCTGGACAGCGTCATGTACACGCTGGGCGGCGCCGCCGACCCCGAGCGGGGGTGGGGGCGCGTCGGTGAGTCCTGGGTGATCAAGGAGGAGCTGGCGAAGTACGGCGCCGAGCCCACCTGGTTCGGCCTGGGCGACAAGGACACGGCCACCCATCTCGTACGCACGACGATGCTCACCGCCGGCTACCCGCTGTCGCAGGTGACCGCCGCGCTCTGCGAGCGGTGGCAGCCCGGGCTCACGATGCTGCCGGCCACCGACGACCGGCTCGAGACCCACGTGGTGGCCGACGTCGAGGGCGAGCGCAAGGCGATCCACTTCCAGGAGTGGTGGGTCCGTCACCGGGGCGCCGTGCCCACGCACCGGTTCGTGTTCGTGGGCGCCGAGGCCGCCAAGCCCGCCCCCGGGGTGCTGGAGGCGATCGCGGGCGCCGACGTGGTGCTGGTGGCGCCGAGCAACCCCGTCGTCTCCATCGCGCCGATCCTGGCCGTGGAGCAGCTGCGGGCGGCCGTGGCGAGCGGGCCGGCACCGGTCGTCGGGGTGTCGCCGATCATCGGGGGCTCGCCGGTGCGCGGCATGGCGGACCGCTGCCTGGCCACGGTCGGGGTCGACGTGACCGCGGCCGGCGTCGGCGGCCTCTACGGCGCCCGGGCAGATGGCGGGCTGCTGGACGGCTGGCTCGTAGACAGCGCCGACGCGGGCGCCGAGGTGCCGGGCGTGACGGTGCGCGCGGTGCCGCTGTGGATGACGGACGAGGACGCGACGGCCGCGATGGTGGCCGCCGCGCTGGATCTCGCGGGGGTGGCGTGATGGACGGTCTGGAGATTCTGCCCGTACGGGGCATCGGCGACGTCACGGCCGGCGACGACCTGGCCGAGCTGATCGCCCGCAACGCGCCCTGGCTGCGCGACGGCGACGTGCTCGTGGTCACCAGCAAGATCGTGTCCAAGGCGGAGGGCAACCTGGTCGAGGTGCCCGCCGACGGCCCCGAGCGCGACGCCGCCCGCGAGCGGGTGCTCGAGGCGGAGACCCGGCGCGTGGTCGCGCGCCGCGGTGCCACCGCGATCGTGCAGACCCACCACGGGTTCGTGATGGCGGCCGCGGGCATCGACGCCTCCAATGTCGACAAGACGCACCTGGTGCTGCTGCCCGCGCAGCCGGACGAGTCGGCGCGGCGGCTGCGGGCGGGTATCGCGGCCCGCGGGCTGCGCGTCGGGGTGGTCGTCTCCGACACGATGGGCCGGGCCTGGCGCAACGGGCTGACCGACGTCGCCCTGGGCGCCGCCGGCATCGCGCCCATCCGGGACCACCGCGGGGAGATCGACCCGTACGGCAACGAGCTCTCGCTGACCCAGATGGCGGTCATCGACGAGCTGGCGGCCGCCGGTGAACTGGTCAAGGGCAAGTGCGACCAGGTGCCGGTCGCCGTGGTCCGCGGCGCGGCCGGCGTGATCGACGACGACGGGCCGGGTGCGGCGGTGCTGCTGCGCGACGCGGCGAGCGACATGTTCTCGCTCGGCACCGATGAGGCGCGCGCCGAGGGCCTCCGGGCCGCGGCGGCGCTGACCGACGAGGCCACCGACCTGCCCGCGCCGGTGCGGGCCGTGCAGCGCGCGATCACGGCGGCGGGGCTCGACGGGACGGTGGCCGTGCCGTCGCCGCAGACCCTGCGCTGCAC
>CAKUMG010001375.1 GCA_934667465.1 uncultured Actinoplanes sp.
GGTGAGATCCTCAGTCCGGTCAGTGACCTGCGTGCGCTCGCGGCCTTCATCGAACGGGAGCTGGAATCCGGCTCTGACCACTCCGCCGCGCTGCCGGCCGTCGATCTTCTTGATCTGCCGCGGGCGAGTAGTCCGCCGCGGACCGTGCTGCTGACCGGGGCGACCGGTTTCCTCGGCCGGTTCCTGCGCTCGGAGTGGGTGCGGCGCCTCGAGCCCGTCGGCGGCACGCTGATCTGCCTGGTCCGCGGCGGCCGGCTCGCCGACCCCGCCGTGGAGGTGCTGGCCGGCGACCTCAGCAGTGCCCGCTTCGGGCTATCGCCTTCGGACTGGCAGCGGCTCGCCGACCGCGTCGACCTCGTCGTGCACGCCGGCGCGCTGGTCAACCACGTCCTGCCGTACGAGCAGCTGGCCGGCCCGAACGTCGTGGGCACCGCGGAGGTGATCCGGCTCGCCACGACGGGGACGCTCAAGCCGGTCACCTACGTGTCCACGATCGGGGTGCTGGCCGGGCCCTCGCAGGGGTACGCCAGTGGCTACACGACCAGCAAAGCGGCCGCGGAGGAGCTGCTCCGGCAGGCACACGACGCGTACGGGCTGCCGGTGACGACGATCCGCCCGGGGCTTGTGCTGACCCACAGCCGCGAGGCCGGGCAGGTGAACGTGACCGACATCCTCACCCGCCTGCTGCTGAGCGTGGTGGCGACGGGACTCGCGCCGCGCACGTTCGACGGGATCGACACGCCCGCGCATTACGGCGGGCTGCCCGTGGACTTCGTGGCGCGGTTCATCGCCGACGTCGGCGACGGGATGGCGCCCGGGTTCGAGACCCACAACGTGACGAGCCCGCCCGCTTCCCTCGACACCTACGTCGACTGGCTCGTGGAGGCGGGCCACCCGATCACCCGGATCGACGACTACGGTGCCTGGCTGGAACGCTTCGAAGCCGCGATGCGGGCGCTGCCGCGGCAGCAGCGGGCGCACTCCTTGCTCCCGCTGCTGCACGCCTTCGCGATCCCGGACAAGCCGGTCGAGGTCGTCGCCGTGCCCACCCGTCAAGCCCCGCCCGTGACCCGTGAGCTGATCACCAAGTACGTGACCGATCTTCAGTACCTGGGCCTGCTGTGACCCCGGGTGCCGGTCACTTGACGTCGACGTAGTCCGGGTTGCTGTAGTAGGTGGCCGACGTGGCGTCGGCGAAGTGGACCAGCCGGAAGTCGCCGTCCGCCTTGGCCGGAGTGGTCACCTTCACCACGCCCGTGGCCGAGGACTTGCCGGTCTTCACCGTGACCCAGGTCTTCGTCTTCGCCTTGCGGAACTGCAGGGTGACCGGCCGCCCCGGGTGCGCCTTGAAGCTCCAGTTCGTCCAGTCCTGGCGGGTCAGCGTGCCGGTGACCGTGATCGTCTTGCCCTTCTTCACCGGCTCCGGGGTGGCGTTGGCGCTCAGCTGGGTGCGCCGCTTGAAGGTCATGGTGCCCGCGGCGTGCCGGTCGGTGAAGCTCTTGCCGTCCTTCGACGTGGCCCAGGCGCCGACCCGCCACGCACCCGCGAGGGCGTTGCTCGCCATGCTCCACCGGTAGCTGTGGATGTAGATGATGGCGGTGCAGTTCGAGGTGGTCGCGTTCGCCGCCCGGCAGTCGGTGGCGCCGATCTCGAAGCCGTCCGGCGCGATGTAGTTGCTGCCGTGCCACAGGTACAGGCCCGCCTTGGCGATGCCGACCGGGTCGCTCGCCGTGAACGAGGCGTCGAGCTCGATGGCTTCGGT
This sequence comes from uncultured Actinoplanes sp., assembly GCA_934667465.1. Taxonomy (GTDB): domain Bacteria; phylum Actinomycetota; class Actinomycetes; order Mycobacteriales; family Micromonosporaceae; genus Actinoplanes. Next base: position 1,763 of record CAKUMG010001375.1, read on the forward strand.
GTCGCCCACCACGCGGGTGGCGCCGTTGTTGACCTTCACCTTGCTGATCGTGGTGGCGCCCACCGTCTCGTCACCCGGGGTCACCGGGCCCGCCAGTGCGCGCTCGACCGTGCGTACGAGCTTGCCGCCCTGGTCGTTGCCGGCGGTCAGGCGCAGCGACACGAACGTGGCGGACGCGGGCACAGCCAGCGAGGCCTTGGCGCCGGACCCGGCGGCGGTCAGCGGCAGCTCGGTC
>CAKUMG010001376.1 GCA_934667465.1 uncultured Actinoplanes sp.
GACCGGCGCAAGCGGCGGCATCGGCTCTGCGATGGCAAAGAAATTTACAGACCTCGGCGCGAAGGTCGCGCTGCTGGATATTACGGTTGACCGCGTACAGGCTCTGGCCGACAAGCTCGGCCTCGGCAGTGACCGCGCCTTCTGCGCGGCGGTCGATGTTTCCAATGAAGAATCCGTCAAGGCGACGGTCGACGCGATCGTAAAGCACTTCGGCCGGATCGACGTTCTTGTCAATGCCGCCGGGATCCCCGGCCCGTCGTCGTCGACCCGCACGCGGACGCCGTACGGCTGCTGGCCGACCGGGTCGCGGCGGCCCGCGGCGGCACCGCCCTGACCACCGCCGAGCATGCGGTCGCCGCGGAGCTGAGCCGCCGCCTCGACGGGCTGCCGCTCGCCCTCGAACTGGCCGCCGCCCGGCTGCGCGCGCTGCCGCTCGCCGAGATCGCGTCGCGGCTGGACCGGCGGCTCGACCTGCTGACCGGGACATCGCCGGTCCCGCGGCACCGGACCATGCGCGCCGCCATCGACTGGGGCTACGACCTGCTCGACGGCCCGCAGCAGGAGGTGCTGCGCCGGCTGGGGGTATTCGCGGGCGGCTTCGACCTGGCGGCCGCGGGCGAGGTGGCCGGCGTCGACCCGCTCGAGCCGGTCACCCAGCTCGCCGACCGGTCGCTGATCGAGCTCCGGGACGGCCGCTACCGGCTGACCGAGACCATCCGGGAGTACGCGCGGGAGCGCCTCCAACCGCGGGAACGCGCCGCGGCGTACGGCAATCTGGTCCTGCTCTGGCAGCGCCGCCTCGCCGTGCCGCCGCCGACCGACGGCCCGGCGCACACCACCTGGCTGACCGGCATGGCCGCCGACCACGACACGATCGTGGCGGCGCTCGACTGGGCACTGCGCGACGGCGATCCCGAGCAGGGGCTGGAGATCGCGGCCGCCATGTGGTGGTACTGGTGGATCGCCGGGCGGATGGCCGAGGGGCTGACCTGGCTGGACCGGGCCCTGGCCGCAGCCTCGCCCCAGCCGTCGGCCCCGCGCGCCCGGGCGCTGCGGGCCGCCGCGGCGCTCGCCCGCAACTCCGGCGACCTGGACCGGGCCCGGAAACTGGGGGAGGAGGGGCTGGCCGCGTTCCGGTCGCTGGCCGACCCCATCGGCGTGCTCGCGGTGCTGAACAACCTGCTGATCACCGCGCAGGCGCAGGAGGACTACCCGGCCTCGCTGACGTTCGGCCGGGAGGCGCTGCGGCTCGCCGAGGAGGCGGCCGACGCCCGGATGATCGCCGCCACCGCCAACAACACCGCGGGTACGCTGCGCTGCCTGGGCCGCCTCGACGAGGCCGAGCCGCTGTTCACCCGCGCGCTGACCGGCTTCCGCGCGCTGCACGACCGGCGCGGCGAGGCGGCCGCGCTCACCAACCTGGCCACGCTGGACCGCCGCCGGGGCCGCTGCGGACCGGCGCGGCAGGCGCTGCGGGACGCGCTGGCCCACTACACCGAGCTGGGGATCCGCGAGGGCCAGCTGGATGCCGTCGAGGGCCTTGCCCAGCTGGACGTGGCCGAGGGCGACCCTGCGAACGGCCTGCGGCTGCTGGCCCTGGCCGGGCGCGAGCGGGCCGAGCTGGGCGCCCCGGGCTTCACCCCCGACGAGCTCGCCGACCGCGACGGCGCCGAGTCGGCCGCGCGGGCGGCGCTGCGCACGGGAAGCGGCCGTGTGTATCTCGGCGTGCCGGAAGCTATTTATATGGCCGCGGCAGGTGCGTGTGCAAGCGCGGTTGTTTTTCCGCTGACCGGCGACGCGGAAGGGAAACTGTCTTCTGCGGCGCTGAACGAGATTTCTGCGCGCCTGCCCGGCATGGATGCGGTGCTCTTTGGGCCGGGACTCGGACAGTCGGAGGCGCTTTTCGAAGCGGAAAAAATGCTTTTGGAGACCTGCCGCGTGCCGCTGGTTCTTGATGCGGACGGCATAAATCTTTTGGCGGGGCATATAGATCTAC
>CAKUMG010001377.1 GCA_934667465.1 uncultured Actinoplanes sp.
CCCTCTGAGCGGACGCACTCCCGGCCGGACCGCGGCGCCGTACCCGAACTCGGGTGCGGCGCCGCGGCGTTCTCCCCGCCGCGGCGTTTTCCCCGCCGCGCCGTTCTCCCCGCTGCGCCGTTCTCCCCGCCGCGCCGGGAATGCGACGTTCGGAGCAGGGCTTGTCACCCGAAGATCCGATCCGTCCGGTTGCGGTGGCCGGATAGACATACGGCGTGCGGATGGGGCGATGGGTGATGGCGGCGGTTCTCGGGGCCGGCGTCGTGGTGACGGCGGTGGGGCTCGCGCGGACGGCGCCCGCGGAGGCGGCCCGGGCGGTGACGGTCATGCCGCTGGGCGCGTCGATCACGCACGGCTACGGGTCCAGCGACGGGGACGGCTACCGGGCACGGCTACGCGAGCGGCTGACCCGGGAGGCCAAGATCAGCATCGACTTCGTCGGCTCGCAGCGGTCGGGAAGGCTGCGGGACGACGACCACGAGGGGCATCCCGGCTGGCGGATCGACCAGATCGCGGCGCGGGCCGGCGGCTGGCTCGAGACCTACCGGCCCGAGGTCGTCGTCGTGCACCTCGGCACCAACGACATGATCCAGAACCACGACGTGGCGACGGCGCCGGAGCGCCTGGCCGCCCTCTGCGACCGGATCCTGGCGGTCCGGCCGGGGATCAGGATCTACGTGTCGTCGCTGGTGGCGTCGTCGGACCCGGTCGTGGACGCGCGCATCGACGCGTTCAACGCGCGCCTGCCGGAGCTGCTCGCCGGCCGGCGCGGGGTGGTGTTCGTGGACCAGCACGCGGCCATGGACCGCCGCGAGCTCACCGACAACGTGCACCCGACCGACGCCGGCTACCGGGCGATCGCCGACGCCTGGTACGCCGCCATGACCGACCCGTCCCGCACGCCCCTCCGAGCGGCCTGACAATCCGTCGGCGCGTGCCCCGGAAGGAGCGCGCCCCTCCAAGCGCCCTGACGATCCGTCGGCGCGCGCCCTCGAAGGAGCGCGCCCCTCCAAGCGACGCCCATCGCGCGGGCCGTCGAAGCGGCAGCCCATGGCGCGCCCCCGTCGAGCGGCGGCATCGTCGTGCGAGCCGGAAACGGCGCGCCGTTCAGAGCGGCTCGACGGGATGGAAGCCGTACGGGAGCTCCAGCCGATGCCCGCGCAGCAGCTCCTCGTCGGCGAGCAGCGCCGCGGTCGGCCCGTCGGCCACGATCCGCCCGCCGTCGAGGATGACGGAGCGGGGGCAGAGCTGCGACGCGTACGGCAGATCGTGCGTGACCATCAGCACCGTGACCGGCAGTCCCTCCAGGATCTCGGCGAGCTCACGGCGGCTGGCCGGGTCCAGGTTGGACGACGGCTCGTCGAGCACCAGCAGCGACGGCCGCATCGCCAGCACGGTGGCGACGGCGACGCGGCGGCGCTGGCCGAACGACAGGTGGTGCGGGATCTGGTCACGGTGGGCCGCCATGCCGACCGCGTCGAGGGCCTCGCCGACCCGGGCGTCCAGCGCGGCGACGCGCAGGCCCAGGTTCGCCGGGCCGAACGCCACGTCCTCCGCGACCGTCGGCATGAACAGCTGGTCGTCCGGGTCCTGGAAGACGATCCCGACCCGACGCCGGATCTCGGCGAGCGACGCGCGGTCCGAGGGCGTGACCCGCAGGCCGCCGACGGTGACCGTGCCGGCGCCGCCGTGCAGCACCCCGTTGAGGTGCAGCGCCAGGGTCGTCTTGCCGGCGCCGTTCGGGCCCAGCAGGGCCACGCGCTCCCCCTCGGCCAGGCTCAGGTCGACGCCGCGGAGGGCGACACTGCCATCCGGGTACGCGTACGTCAGCCCGTCGATCAGCAGGCTCACCCCAGCACCGCCGTCACCGCGATCGCCCCCGCAGCGGCCGGTAGCACCGCCGACTGTGCCCACTGCGCGGCCGTCGCCCCGCCGCCGTCCGTCCTGGGCAGCCGGCCGTCGTAGCCGCGCGAGACCATCGCCAGATAGACC
>CAKUMG010001378.1 GCA_934667465.1 uncultured Actinoplanes sp.
TGGCGAGCGTGGCGATGACGTCGTCGGCCTCGTAGCCGGGCTTCTCCACCACCGGGATGCGCAGCGCCTCCAGCACCTCCTTGACCAGGCTGACCTGGCCCAGGAACGGCTGCGGCGTCTCGGCGCGCCCGGCCTTGTACTCCGCGTACTTCTCGGTGCGGAACGACGTGCGGCTGACGTCGAAGGCCACCACGATGTGCGTCGGCTTCTCGTCGCGCAGCATGTTGATCAGCATCGACGTGAAGCCGAACACCGCGTTCGTCGCCTGGCCCGTCTGCGTGGAGAAATTCTCCACGGGCAGCGCGAAATAGGCCCGGTAGGCCAGCGAGTGCCCGTCGAGCAGCAGCAAGCGTGGTGTCTTCTGGTCGTCGCTCACGTCCGTGAACTCTAGTCGTGGGGTACGACAACTTCCGGGACCGCCCCGCGGCACCGCGCAGAGCCTGCGGCGTACAGCCATTTCCTTAGTCGATGATCAGGAACGGCCGCGCTACATCACGACTGCGCAACGTGTGTGCCCAACAGAGGCCGGGAGGCTGTTGGCGGAAACACTCTTTCATTACGTTGACCCGATCGGCGGAACGGTGGGCGACGATTGGGTCTCCCGCCCGCTGACCTTAAGGAGACATGGATGAATCGCCCTTCCTTCGCATGGCGCACCGCCGCCGTGCTGGGCGCCGCGTGCCTCACCCTGGCCGCGTGCTCCAACGACGGAGACACCCCGTCGACCGGGTCCTCGTCGGCCGCGACCGGCGGCTCGGCGGTCGGTGACGGTACCTTGAAGTTCGGCACGCTGCTGCCGCAGACCGGCTCGCTCGCGTTCCTCGGCCCGCCGGAGTTCGCCGGCGTCGACGCCGCGATCAAGGAGATCAACGCCGCGGGCGGCGTCCTCGGCAAGCAGGTCAGCGTCAGCCACACCGACTCCGGCGACACCTCGACGCAGATCGCCTCGCAGTCGGTCAACAAGCTGCTGACCGAGAAGACCGACGTCATCATCGGCGCGGCGTCCTCCTCCGTCTCGCTCTCCGTGATCGACGCGATCACCGGTGCCGGCGTCATGCAGATCTCGCCGGCGAACACCTCGGACGCCTTCACGTCCTACGACGACAAGGGCCTCTACTTCCGGACCGCCCCGCCGGACGTGCTCCAGGGCCGCGTCCTGGGCAACCAGATCGTCCAGGACGGCAAGGCCACCGTCGGCCTGCTCGTCATCCAGGACGCGTACGGCACCGGCCTCGCCAAGAGCACCCGCGCCGCGATCGAGTCCGGCGGCGGCCAGGTCGTCGCCGAGGAGGTCTACGACCCGAAGGCCGCCGACTACTCGGCCGAGGTCGGCAAGATCAAGCAGGCCAACCCGGACGCGATCGTCCTGATCGGCTTCGACGAGACCAAGAAGATCGTCCCCAAGCTGGTCGAGAACGGTCTCACGTCCAAGGCCAAGCAGTGGTACCTGGTCGACGGCAACCTCGCCAACTACGGCAAGGAGTTCCCGAACGGGACGTTCGACGGCGCGAAGGGCACCCTGCCGGGCGCCGCGTCCTCCGCGGACTTCAAGAAGAAGCTCGCCGACGTCAACCCGGACCTGAAGGACTACAGCTACGCGCCGGAGTCCTTCGACGCCACCATCGTCGCCGCGCTGGCGGCCGAGGCGGCCAAGTCCGACACCCCGACCGACATCGCGAAGCAGATGACCGCGGTCACCTCGGGCGGCACCAAGTGCACCACCTTCAAGGAGTGCAAGGACGCCCTGACCGCCGGCACCGACATCGACTACGACGGTGTCAGCGGCCCGGTCGAGTTCGACCAGGCCGGTGACCCCTCGCAGGCCACGATCGGCATCTACCAGTACGGCGCCGACAACACCTACAAGAACCTGACCTACCAGGCCGGCAGCATCACGGGCTGACGTCAGCAGCACCCGCACCACCGAGGGGCCCGGCCGTCACGGCCGGGCCCCTTCGCGCTCTCCCAGCCCTGTACAACCGATCAACCCC
>CAKUMG010001379.1 GCA_934667465.1 uncultured Actinoplanes sp.
GGCCACGGTGGAGCAGCTCCGCGGGCAGCGGCAGACCGGGGTGGCTGTGCATGCCGACCGGGCTCGCGTTGAGCAGCCCGTCGGCGTCCGCGACCGCCACCGGCAGGTGCGCCGGGTCGATCACGGAGAGGCGTCCGGCGACACCGAGCGTGGCGACGAGCGCCGAGCGCCGGGCGGCGTCGGGGTCGGCCACCGTCAGCCGGTCCACGCCCGCGCTGAGCTGGGCGAACGCGCAGGCGGCTCCCGCTCCCCCGGCCCCGAGCTGGACGACGTGCCTGGTGGCGGCGCCCGGCAGGCCCGCCCGGAACGCCTCGGTGAAGCCGTACGCGTCGGTGTTGTGGCCGGACCGCCGCCCGCCGGAGAAGACGACGGTGTTGACGGCACCGATCGCCGTGGCCTGCGGGGACAGCTCGTCGAGGAGGGGGAGCACCTGCTGCTTGAAGGGATGGGTGATGTTGAGCCCGGCGTACCCGGCCGCCTCGGCGCGGGCGACGAGGTCGGGCAGGGCGGCCGGTTCGCGGTGCACGTCGAACAGGTCGTACGACAGGTCGATGCCGTGGCGCCGGCCCTCGGTCTCGTGCAGGGCGGGCGACAGCGACCCGCCGATGCCCGCCCCGATCAACCCGCACCTGTACCGCGGCATCGCCGCACTCACGTCCCCGGCCCCGCCAATGTACGAACCGGTACGTTAGTTCGGCGCAGGAGGCGGCCCCTGTCAACACCCGCAACGAGAGCGGCCCCCCGCCCTGATGGGCGGGGGGCCGGCGAAGCAGCAGTTGATCAGGGCTGCTTGGCGATGCTGTTCAGCTCCTCGAGCTGCTGGCTGACGTGCTCCTGCAGGGCGCCGTGGTAGCCCTTGGCGAGCTGGCCCAGCCGGTCGATCTCGTCGAGCGCTGCAGCCCGCTTGGCCTGCAGGCTGTTGATCGCCTCCGAGTGGTTGCGGCGCGCCTCGGCCTCGACGTTGTCCGCCTTGAGCAGGGCGTCGCCGGTGATCTCCTCGGCCTTGGTGCGGGCCTCGGTGAGCAGCGCCTCGGACTCCCGCTGCGCGTCGCGCATGTGGTCGTCGGCGGTGCGCTGCGCCATCATCAGCACCGGCGAGGTGCGGTCGTCGTCCGCCGGCGGGCGCGCGGGCGGCGCGGACGCGGCGGAGGCGCGGGCCTCCTCGAGCTGGGCCTGCATCGACCGGGCCCGGTCCTCCGCGCGCGCCCGGGCCTCGCGCAGCCGGTCGAGCTGGGCGGCGAGGTCGGCGAACTCGGAGTTGATGACCATGGTCGAGGCCGGCGACGCCGGGGGGCTGCCGCGCTGGGCCTGCTCCTGAAGGGCGTTGTTCTCTTCGAGGAGGCGGATCAGTTCCTGTTCGACTTCGTCCAGGAACGCGTCGACCTCCTCCTCGTCGTATCCACGTTTGCCCATCGGTGGCCTTTTGAAGGCTATGTTGTGGACGTCAGCTGGAGTGAGCGACATCGTGCTCCTTGGTTGATGTCGACAGCGGTCGGGAATCCGAATCTTACGCAACGCTTCCCGGGCCGCGACACGGGCGTGATCACCCTAGGCGTGCCAGCCTGCCACCTCCACCCCACAGACCCCAAATTTAGCCAGGTATGGGCGAATTTTCACGCGCAAGGGGCGCAACGGCGGGGCGGATAGTAGCCGTCCTGTCGCCGATGGTGAGAGTGTTCGTTGTCACTGTCGGCTATGAGCCGGCTTGCGCTTTTTCCCGGCCGGGCTCCGGCGGCTCGATGACCGGCGCCCCGGGCTCCGGCGCCCCGGCGACCGGCGGCCCGGCGACCTCGGTCAGCGCCCAGCCCTGCTCGCGCCGGCGGCGGGCCTGCTCGCTGCGGTCGCCACCCGGGGCCCGAGCACCGCCCGCGACCTCGACGCCCGGCTCGCCGCGCTCGCCGACGACCCGCAGGTGCACGACCTGCTGCACGGCCTGCTCTCCGACCTGCGGACGACGGTGGGCGGCTCGCTCACCGAGGGCTCCGGTG
>CAKUMG010001380.1 GCA_934667465.1 uncultured Actinoplanes sp.
ACCTTCGCGTTCCGGTAGCGCGACGAGTCCTGCCGGGGCGCGTCGTAGAGCCGCTCGGTGTCCACGTCGAGCAGGTTCAGCCGCCGGTTGCGGTGACTGCGGAACGCCAGCAGCGGCCGCTCCGGGTGGAACGCCAGCCCGCCGGCCGACTCCTCGCCGCCGCCGGCCAGATCCAGCACGGCAAGACACTCCAGCGAGTCGGTACGCCACAGCCGCAGCTCGCCGTCCTCCGACTCGGAGGCGAGCAGCCCGCCGTCCGCGGAGACCGCCAGGCTGACCACGGCCGCGGTGTGCCCCTCGGCCCGCATCAGCGCGCCGGTGTGCACGTTCTGCAGGCCGATGGTGGCGCCGATCGCCAGGCAGACCTCCCGCCCGTTCGGCATCCAGGCCATCGCGTCGACCCGGCCGCCGCGCAGCACCTGCCGCCCGTCGTCGCCGGCCGGATGCACCGCCACCTCGCCCTGACCCTGATGGTGCCGGGTCAGCAGCGCCCGGCCGGGCGGCGACGGCGACCAGGCCAGCTCCGCGGTCTGCGTCGGCACCCGGAACGACGACCGGATCCGCCCGGACGACGCGTCGATCATGGTCACCGACTGGCCGGCCGTCACCGCGACCAGCCGTCCGTCCGGCGACACGGTCACCGCGTGGTTGACGCCCCGGTCCTGCACCACCTGGTCCCAGCGCTCCCGGTTGGTCTGCACGTCCAGCATGGTCACCCGCCCGGAGCTGACCACCGCCATCTCCCGGCTGGCGGTCGGCGACCAGTGGTAGGCGCGCAGCAGCGTCTGCCGGGCCACCGGCCGCTCCGCCACGTGCGACTCCGGCTCCAGCGTGGCCGGGACCAGCCACAGGCACAGCCCGAGGTCCTGGCCGATCGCGGAGAGCAGCCGGCCGTCACAGGACCAGCCCAGGCGGGACCACTCCCGGTACTGCATGTCCTTGACCCGGTGCAGCGTCAGGCCGGACTCGTGCGGGAGCGCGTCGACGGGAAGGCGGCTTTCGGGGGCCACGTACGCAGCGTATGGGGCACTGTCACGCCCCGGATGCCCGCCGTTCGGCGGACCTCGTTCCGGCTAACCGCGCGATGATCTCCGGCCCGACGCGGCAGCAGCCGCCGGCCAGCGCGGCGTGGCGGGCGAAGCCGAGACCGTCCACCGTGGGCGGACCGGTCCACCGCCGCGCGGTCGCGTCCCAGCGCTCGCCGCTGTTCGGATAGACCACCACGGGCTTGCCGCTCACCTCGCGCGCGACCTCCACGGCCGCGGCGGCGTCGCCCGGATCGCAGCAGTTGACCCCGACGGCGACGATCTCGTCGACGCCCTTGACCAGGGCGAACGCGTCCTCCAGCGGCTGGCCGGCCCGAGTCCGCCCGCCGTCGATCGTGTAGGAGAGCCAGGCGGGGGTGCTCAGCCCGGTCAGCACGCCGAGCAGCGCCTCGGCCTCGCGGATGTCCGGCACCGTCTCCAGCGCCAGCACGTCCGGCCCGGCGCCGGCCAGGACCTCCATCCGCGGCCGGTGGAAGGCGGCCAGCTCCCGCGTGCTCAGGCCGTAGCCGCCGCGGTACTCCGAGCCGTCCGCCAGCATCGCGCCGTACGGCCCGACCGACGCGGCCACCCACGCGGCCCCCGACCGCCGGCCCAGCCGCACGCTGTCCCGCAGCAGCCGCTCGGTCTCCGCGGTCCCGATGCCGAAGGCGGCGAAACCCGGAAATGTCGCCTGATAGCTCGCGGTCGTCACCACCTGGGCGCCCGCGTCCACATAGGCCCGGTGCGCGGCCACGATAGCTTCCGGATCGTCCCGCAGCAGCCGGGCCGACCAGAGCGCGTCCGACAGGTCCGCCCCCGCCGCCTCCAGCCGGCTGGCCAGCCCGCCGTCCAGCACCAGCTGCCCGCCGCCCAGCGCCTCGACAAACCTCATGCCCTCGACGGTACGTCGCGCACGGCCCTCAGACGTTCTGTACGACGATCGCGAGGGTGGCGGTGAGCA
>CAKUMG010001381.1 GCA_934667465.1 uncultured Actinoplanes sp.
ATCACAAAAGACAGGGCGATTTTTTCACCGTAGATCAGCCCGACCAGAGCAGGCAGCAGCATGAGCCCCGCCTCAATCTCCATCACCGCGCCCTGATGACTGCCATGCACGGCAAGCCCGTGCACCATCGACAGGCCCAGCCCGGTCCCGCGCCCGAGTTCCTGGGTGGAGAAGAACGGCTCGATCGCGCGAGCGAGGGTCTGCTCGTCCATTCCCTCGCCGGTGTCGGTCACCTCCACCTCGACCGATTGCGGGCCGTAGGTGACGCTGACGGTCGCCGACGGTTCCGGGCCGGCATGCTTGAGCGTGTTCATCAGGGACTCCTGCACGATGCGGTAGACGGCCAGCGCCACCCCGCCCGGCAGGCCGGCGGGGGTACCGTCGGTCCGCAGGTCGACGGTCACGCCGGCGTCGCGGGCCCGGTCCACGACGGCGTCGATGCGGTCCGGGACGACCGGGCCGGTGCCGTCGCCGCGGAGCAGCTCGACGAGCTGCCGGATCTCCTCGAGGGCGTCGCCGCCGGTCTTGCCGATCACGCGCAGCGCCTCCCGGGCCCGTTCCTGGTCGTGCTCGAACGCGTACTCGGCGCCGTGGGCCTGCAGGACCATCACCGACAGCGAGTGGGCCACGATGTCGTGCAGTTCCCGGGCGATCAGGGCGCGCTCCTCGACGACGGCGAGCTGGGCCGCGTGCTCCCGGTCGCGTTCGGTGCTGCGCAGCCGGTCCCACGAGCGCTGCCGCACGTAGCGGACGGCGAGGGCGGCGGCGCCGATCACGGCGGCGTACGCGAACGTCACTCCCAGGAGCGGACCGAGGTACTGCGGCGTGAGCGGCTGCCACTCCGGATCCGCGAACGGCCGCGCCGCCAGCAGCGCCGTGGCGAACAGCGGCGCGCCGATCCAGCCGGCGAGCGCGACCTGCCAGCGCCGCGCGTGGACGACGACCGAGTACATGGCGACGGCGAGGACGAGCAGCAGCATGCCCTCGTGCATCTGGGTGCCGTCGACCTCGACGGGCGCCGCGACCGCCGTCAGCACGGCCGTGGCAGCCAGGACCACCACCGGGAAACGGCGCCGCCACAGCAGCACCAGCCCCGCCAGCACCCCGAAAATCACGCCGCCCGCCCGGAAGTCGTCCCACCACCAGACGGCCAGCCCCGCTATGAAGGCGGACACCAGCACGTCGGCCAGCCGGGTGCCGGCGCGGGAGGAAAGCATGCGGGCCAGGATATTGAGTGCGGCCACGAGGGCTCCCAGCTGTCGTTGATCGAGGACGATCCCGACGCTAAGCGGCGCGCGGGCACCGGACGTCCACCCTGATGATGGACTTCCGCGTACGACTCAGGTCGTACCCGGACGCCCGGGTCCACCGGACGGCGGTTGCCCGACGGGGGTGTTCTGGGCGGCGGCCAGCCACCACCGGCCGTCGCGTTCCACGAGGACGTACAGGGCCATCTCGGAGAAGCCGCCCGCCGCGAGCGCCTGCCGCCGGATCTGCGTGACCACGACCCCGGGCGCCGGCGCCAGCACCGACACGACCTCGAACCGCGACGCCGGCGCCGGGCCGGTCGCCGGCCGCTCCGGAGACGCGGGCGCCGGCGGCGACGACTGGCCCATCAGCCGGTGATGGATGGCGTTCAGGCCCGCGAACCCGGCCAGCGTCGCCCCGTAGGGACTGCCCCACAGGATGTCGGCCGCGAACCAGGCGTCGTAGGCGTCCGCGTCCAGGGCGTCCCCGCCGCGTTGCAACTGTGCCGCCAGCGCCGCCGCGACTTCCTCCGCGGCGGGGTGGGCTGCCGGGTCGTCCAAGGTGGGCCGCGGGGTGTCGATGTCAGTCATGGGATCCGACGCTAGAAGCTCAACCGACGGTGAGGTCAACCCCAGGAGGGACCGGGGCTGGCCAGCCGGCCGGCGACCTCCCCGCGGCGCAGCCCCGGCACCCTGCGCCGGGCGGTGCCGGGCAGCCCGGCCTGGGCGGGGGTGACG
>CAKUMG010001382.1 GCA_934667465.1 uncultured Actinoplanes sp.
CCGCTACTGACCCCGTCCCCGCCGCCGAGCCGGCGCGCCCCCGTCCCGGGGCGCGCCGGCTCGCTGCTGTCCACGCCCCGCCCGGCACCGGTCGTGCCGATCCCCGCGGGCGCCGGCCGCTCGCCGGGATGCGTGGCGGGCACCCGTGTGCCAGCCTCGGAGACGTGCAACCGTACGAGGTGACCGCCGGCCGGCTGCGGGATCGTCCATGGCTCCGCCGGCTGCTGTTGTTCGTGTGCTGTGCGCTCACCGGGACCGGCCTGCTGACCCTGTTCAGTGCCGGGAACGGGGCGGCCCTGCCGTACGGCATCGCGTTCTTCGTGCTCTCGGTCGTGGGCGGCGCGGTGGGCGGCCGCTGGGGTCCGGGCCCCGTGGCCAGGGGTGTTCGGACGCCACAGCTTGCGCGGCTCGGGGTAGGGGCCGTGGTGCTGTGCGCTCTCGCGGGCGTCCTGTTGCTTTGGCGCCCCGCGGTGGGAGACGGCATGCCCCTATGGCGGTTCCTGCTGTGCATGGCTGCCGCCGGGATCCTCATGGTGCCCGTCGGTCTGATGGGCCGGGACCAGGAGGCCGGGACGCCGCCCGCAACGCCCGATCAACCACGGTCGTGAGGAAGCGCCGTCGTGGTTGATCCGGTTTCGTGCGCCCGGGCAGGGGCCGCTGCGTCCGGGGGCAGCAAAGGGTGTGGGGGGTCGGTCACGGGCTCAGGGAGGCTCGGTGGCGACGCGGTCGGTGGCGAGGGCGGGTGGGGGCTGGGGCAGATGGGGGTGGCAGAGGTTGCGGCGGGGGTGGCGGGACGGGTCGAGGTGGGGTGGGGGGATGAAGTCGGGTTGGCGGTCGGGGGCGAGGTGGATGCGCCAGCCGGCGGTGGGGTGATGGATCAGGCGGTGGTGGGAGCGGCAGAGCAGGACCAGGTTGTCCAGGTCGGTGGTGCCGCCGGCTTCCCAGCCCGTGATGTGGTGGGCGTCGGTCCAGCGGGGTGGGCGGTCGCAGTCGGGCCAGGCGCAGCCGCGGTCGCGGATGGTGAGGGCTCGGCGGAGGGTGGTGGTGGCGAGGCGGCGGGTGCGGCCGACGTCGAGGACCTGGCCGGCGCCGCCGAGGACGGCGGGGAGGACGCGGGCGTCGCAGGCCAGGCGGCGGGCGGCTGCGGCGGAGAGGCGTTCGCCGGACTCGGTGGTAGCGGTGCCGAGGGTGTGGGTGAGGGGGTCGAAGGCGACGGCGACGGTCAGCTGGGCCGGTTCGCCGCCGGTGGCGGGGAGTTCGCCGGTGCGGAGGGCGAGGCGGCACACCTCGACCAGGGCGTCGGCGCGGCGCTGGGCCGGGCGTTGCTGGTCGCCGGCCTCGGCGGCGGGGGCGGCGAAGGCGTCGGTGGCGGGAGAGGCGGCGGCGAAAGCGTCGGGGGAGGCGTCGGTGGCGGGAGAGGGCGCAGGAGAGGCGTCGGGGGAGCCGTCGGTGGCGGGAGAGGCCGCAGGGGAGGCGGCGGGGGAGGTTGCGGCGGCGGGGAGGCAGAGCGGGTGCAGGGCGGCGCTGACGAGGGCGGCGTCTTCGATGCTCAGGGAACCGGAGAGCTTGACCATGCCGTCGCGCGGGGCGGCCATGGTGAAGCCGCGGGTCCGGTGGGCGCGGGCCTCCTGGCGGGCCAGGGCGAGTTCGTCGGCGCGTTCGGACACGTGGGGAGCCACGTGGTCGAGGATGCGGGTGCCGACCTTGCGTAGCTGGATGGCGGGGAGCCTGGCGGCCCAGTCGAGCAGGGTGGACTCGGCCTCTTCCACGATCTGACGGGTTTCGGCGGGGCTCACCTCGGGGAGCTCGGCGAGGCCGGCGGTGACCGAGTCGACGGCGGTGGCGATCACGGCGGCCTGGCGCACGTCGGCGCGGCCGTCGAGCACGGCTTGTTCGAGTGTGGGCCGGCGGTTGAGCAGGGCGGCGCGCTCGGCGAGCTCGCGGGCCGGGCCGGGGTCGAGGCATAGTTCGGCACGGAGCATGGC
>CAKUMG010001383.1 GCA_934667465.1 uncultured Actinoplanes sp.
GGTAACCCGCCCGGGATCGCGCAATTCGTACCGTATTTCAGCGCTGCCCGCCGCTGACGTGGATGAGCGCGCCGCTCACCCAGCGGGCGGCGTCGGAGGCGAGGAAGACGGCCACCGGCCCGTAGTCGTCCGGCGTCCCGAGCCGGCCGAGCGGGATCTCCGTCACCGCGGCGTCCGCCAGGGGCGAGCCGATGAAGCCCATCGCCCGCGTCCCGTCCGTGTCGGACACGCTCGGCGCGATCGTGTTGACCCGGATGCCGCGCGGCCCGAGCTCCTTCGCGGCGACCAGGGTCGCCGCCTCCAGGCCCGCCTTCGAGGCCACGTAGGCGGCGCTGTACGGCGGGTGGCTCGTCGTCCCCGCCGTCGACACGTTGATGACCGACGCCGGCCCGCGCAGGTCCGGCTGCCCGATCAGCGCCTGCATCGTCTGCATCGGACCCCACAGGTTCGTGTCCGTCTGCCGGCGCCAGTCCGCCTCGCTCACCGCCCCGAGCGGCGCGAACGTGACCACCGCGGCATTGTTGACGAGCAGATCGACGACGCCGTACGCCTTCCGCGCGGCAGCGAACAGCTCGGCCACGTCCTCGCCGCGTCCGACGTCGGCCCGCACGGCGAGCGCGCGCCCGCCCGCCGCGGTGATCCGGGCGACGACCCGCTGCGCCGCGGCCTCGTCGGTCCGGTAGTTGACTACGACCGCCGCCCCGGCCGCGGCGAGCGCCTCGGCGATCGAGGCGCCGATGCCCTTCGCGGCCCCGGTGACGACGGCCGTACGGTCCTGCAAGGTGATCTCCATGGCGGGGACGCTAGGTCCGGCGGTTCCCCCTCCGGAAGGACGCACCTTTTCGTCAGCCCCTCCGCGGGCGGTTGGCCCGCAGGCCGGCCCGCCCGTCGACCGGCGCGGCGTGACGTCGATGACACCCTGGTCAGGCCGTGGCCGCGTCGTAGTCGCGCTGGGCGGCCAGCAGGTCGTCGGTGTGCCGGCCGATCCAGTGAATCAGCTCGCACAGCGGCGTCGCCAGCCCGGACCCGAGGTCCGTCAGCGTGTAGGTCACCTGCGGCGGCACGGTGGCCTGCACGCTGCGCTCGACCAGCCCGGCCCGGACCAGCTGCTTGAGCGTCTGGGACAGCATCTTCTCGCTGATCCCGCCGACCTTGTCCCGCAGCGCCGCGAACCGGTGCGGCCCGGCGACCAGCGCCGCGAGCACCAGCGTGCCCCACCTGCTCGTCACCTGGTCGAGGATCTTCCGGGTGGGGCAGCTCTCCTCGAACGTGTCCACGGCCAGCAACCGCTGCGCCGTTCGCATTCGCTCCGCGTCGCTCATGCGGGTCAGCTTACCGACGGGAACCAGCTAACCCGCGGTAAGCCTCACTTCTCGCCGCGGGCGCGAGCGTACTTGGCGCGGAACTTCTCGACCCGCCCGGCCGTGTCGAGCAGCCGGGTCCGGCCCGTCCAGAACGGGTGGCTGGCCGCGGAGATCTCGACGTCGACGACCGGATAGGTGGCACCGTCCTCCCACTCGATCGTCGTGTCGCTGGTCGCCGTCGACCGGGTCAGGAACTGGTAGCCCGCGCTGCGATCGCGGAACACCACGGGGCCGTACGCGGGATGGATGTTCTTCCTCATGAGCGGTTCTCCTCGTTGCTCGGGTGGTCCTCCGGCGGGAAGCAGCCCGCGAAGGGGTCGGGCAGCGCACACCAGGCCTCCCGGCCGCCGGCGAGCTCGTCGTCGGTCAGCAGGCAGGCGGTGAGCACGTCGTGCAGCGCGGCCGTGTCCGGGCCCAGGCCGATGAAGGCCAGCACGGTCCGGCGGTCGCCGTAGTAGGGGTCCCAGGTGGCGTCGGAGGCGAGCCGGCGCAGCGTGCTCGTCTCCCGCCAGCGCGTCCCGGGCAGCGCGGCCAGCCAGGAGCCGAGGCTGCCGAGCCCGATGCCCTGGCCCGCGGTCTCCCAGCCGATCGCCGTGGCCGGCTGGCTCGCGAGCCAGAGC
>CAKUMG010001384.1 GCA_934667465.1 uncultured Actinoplanes sp.
GGGTGAGCTTGACCTGGGTGCCGGAGATCTTCGTGAAGGGGATCGGGCGGCCGTCGAGGGTCAATCTCGTGGCGCCGGCGAGGTCGGTGCCGGTGAGGACGACGGGGGTCGTCCTGTAGGTGAGGCCCGTGGCCGGGGCGGCGGTTTTGGGAAGGCCCGTGGGCGGGGTGGCGGGATCGGTGAGGCCGGTGGGCGGGGTGGCGATCGTGGCAGTCGTCAGGGGGCGGGGCGTCCGGGCGTGGCGCGCCCGCGCGGCCAGCTGGTCGGCGAGCCACCACGCCTCGGCGAGGTCGCGGTCCTTGCCCACGCCGGCACTGCCGCCGGCGGTGTCCGCGTAGACGGTGGCCAGGCCGAGCAGCCGCTGCACCGGGCCGCGGACGACGCGAACGCTCTGGATGCGGGCGTACGGGACCATCAGCATCTGCCGGGTGACCACCCCGGACCGGGAGACGAACACCTCGGGGTGCAGCGCGACCCCCAGCCCCTTGTAGGCGACCGGCTGCAGCCAGCGCGCCCGGCGCGGCGCGGGCACGGTCGGCAGGGCGGCCAGGTCGACGCCCGGCAGGACCTCCCAGACCAGCAGCCGCCCGGCGCCGAACACGCCCACCGGCAGCAGCCGGTCGGAGCCGCCGTCGCCGTCACCCTCCGCGGCGACCACGCCGGCGATGTGCAGGCGCAGCTGCAGCCAGCCGCGGACCCGCCACAGGAACGGCCAGGTGACCGCGATCGACTGCACCCGGTTCAGCGGGACGACCTGGCTGCGCGTCTCGACGAGCCCGTAGCGCACCGCCAGCCGCCCGGCGTCGTCGCGGGAGAGCCGGAAGTTCCAGTCGCGCAGCACCCGGCGTACCGGCTGCAGCAGCACACCGGCCATGGCGGTGACGGTGCTGGCGATACCGATGAACGTCCACGAACCTTCGAGCACGAACTGCATCACCACGAACGCGACGCCGAGCGGCAGGAAGAACGCCTGCGGGGTGAGCAGCTGGCTCACCACGAGGTCGCCGACCGCGACGCGCCAGACGGGCCGCTCGGGGGCGGGTGCGCCGATCGCCCCGGCTTCCGGCTCGCTGCCACCCTCTCCAGAGCCGGGTGTACGCCCGGCGAGTGCCAGCAGTCGCGTCCGCAGCTCACCGGCGTCGCGCATGGTCAGGTAGGCGAGCGGGGCCTCGGTCTTGCCCCCGCCGACCACCTCGAGCCGCAGCTCGGCGAGCCCGGTCAGCTGGGCCAGCAGCGGCCGCCGCACCTCGACCGACTGCAGCCGGTCGAGCGGGATCGCCCGCTGCCGCCGCCACAGCAGCCCGTCCTGGATGCGCAGCTCCCGCCCGACCACGTGGTAGCCGGTGTTGAGCCAGTTCACCAGCGAGAAGATCACCACGCCGACCGCGCACACCGCCACGACGATCGCGAACCGTTCGAGCCCCACCTGCGACAACGTCTGCCAGCTCAGCGCCGCCACGATCACCGCGATCGACTTCGCCCCGTTGAGCAGCGGGCTCAGCGGATGCAACCGCCGCCGCGGCTCCTCGCCCGGACCTCCGGGGCCGTTCCCGGTCGGCGCACTCCCGGGGTGACCCTCCGGGTTCGGCGCGCCGTCGCCGGGACCCAGCGGGTTCGGAGCGTTCGCGGCGAGTCCCGCCGGGTTCGGAGCCTGCGTGGCGCGACCGGCTGGGTTCGGGGCGTGCGGGGTGGGACTGGCCGGGATCGGGGCGTGCGTGGCAGGGCCTGCCGGGCTCGGGGCGTGCGTGGTCGGACTGGCTGGGTTCGGGGCGTGCATGGCGGGGCCGGCCGGGCTCGGAGTGCTCGCGGCGGGTTCGGCGGGGCCCGCGATGCGTTGCCCGGGATCCGTCAGGCCCGGCGCGCCCGGCCCGGTCCACGCCGGCTCCTGGGCCGGCGGCCCCTCGGCCGTGCTGGTCGACGGCGTCTTCTGGCTGGCGTACCGGCTGCGCCGCCCGGTGGGCGAGGGCCGTGGCTTCGCCAACG
>CAKUMG010001385.1 GCA_934667465.1 uncultured Actinoplanes sp.
GCCCTGCCGTTCCTGCACTTCCTGCATCGCACCACCGGCCTCACCGCCCATCTGAGCGCCCTGGCCGGCGCCGACGTGCTGCACCTGGAACGCATCGGTGCCTGGCCCGAGAACGATGCGGCCTGGCGCCTGGGCGCACGGCAGCCGGCCGTGCACTCCGCCGCCGGGCGGGCCCTGCTGGCCCAGGCCGACCAGGCGCACTGGCCGGCGCCGCCGTACCCTCAGGCCGTCAGCCCCGGCGCGGTGACCACCCTCGCCGAGTTGCGTGAGGACCTGCGCGACATCCAGGCGCGTGGCGGAGTGGCCGTCGATGCCGGACGCATCACCGCCGGCCTCACCGCGGTGGCCGCGCCGATCGGCCCGCCCGAGGACGGGTTGCGTGCGGCGCTGTCGCTGTGCGGTCCAGCGGGCGCCCTCCCGGTCGAGAAAGCCGTCGCCGCGGTGCGCCGCGCCGCACAGGACATCTGGTACACGGCCACCGGCGCCCAACACCGGTACGGCCGTCCCATCCTGCCGGTGGCCGACGCGCTCAGCGCTGTCGCCGCTGGCTGAGCCTCTCCCCGAAAGCGGTGTTCCCGTGAGCGTCATCAGCCCTGGCCAGCCCACTCATGTCGTCGGTGCGGTCACCGGCGTCGACCCGGCGGTCCTGGCCGCCGCCATTGACGTCGCCGATCCCGGCGCACTTCTGGCCGCGCTCGTGCACGTGACGGCCGACCTCACTCTGATCGACGAGTTCACCGATCGGCTCTCCGCTCACCGCGGCGCTGCCGCCTGGTCGGGGCAGTACCCCGCCAAGGTCGCCGCACAGGTCCGTGACCGTGCCAGACAGTTGCTGGGCGACGCGCTCGTCCCGCGTCTGGGTGTGCCGGACGACGACCTGTTCCGCCGGATCGCCGAGGTCTGCGTGAACGACACCGTCGACGCCGAGTTCGTCGCTCACCTGCGTGAGCAGGGTGGCTTCGAACCCGCGCGCCGGGTGGTGCCGGTCACCCGCCGACCGCCGCAGGACTTCACCGTAGCGGTCATCGGCGCCGGCATGATCGGCCTCAACGCGGCGATCAAACTCGCCGAGGCGGGCTTCCGGTATCAGGTCTTCGAGGAAAGCGACGACCTGGGCGGCACCTGGTCGCGCAACACCTACCCGGGCGCTGCCGTGGACACGCCCAGCCACTTCTACTCGTACTCGTTCGAACTCAACCCCGGCTGGTCGAAGTACTACCCGACCGGCCCGGAGTACCTCGGCTACCTGCGCGGCGTGGCGCACAAGTACGGGCTGCTGCCCCACATCGCCTTCGGCACCAGCGTGCTCGGCTGCACCTGGGACGACATCGGCCGGGTTTGGACGTTGACCGTCCGCGGCTCCGACGGCGCCATCCGGACCCACCGCGCGAACGCCGTCGTCACTGCCACCGGTGTTCTCAACGCGCCGTCGGTCCCGGACATCGACGGCGCCGCGTCGTTCCGGGGCGACATGATGCACACCGCCCAGTGGCGCGACGATGTCGACCTGCGCGGCAGACGCGTCGTCGTGCTCGGCACCGGGTGCACCTCCGTACAGGTCGTCGCGAGCATCGCCGAACAGGTCGAGACCCTGGACGTGGTGATGCGCCAGCCCCACTGGGTGATCCCGGAGAGCAACGTCGCCGCCGACGTGCCTGACGGCATGCGCTGGGCACTGGCCAACATTCCCTACTTTCACCAATGGTTCCGGGTCAAGTCCTACTGGTGGGCGGCGGACAAGGGCTGGCCGGTCGCGCGCATCGACGAGCAGTG
Organism: uncultured Actinoplanes sp.; assembly: GCA_934667465.1. GTDB lineage: Bacteria > Actinomycetota > Actinomycetes > Mycobacteriales > Micromonosporaceae > Actinoplanes. Next base: position 1,774 of record CAKUMG010001385.1, read on the forward strand.
GGCGGCCACCCACGTCTCCGCGTCACCGGCCAACGACGCCGTCATGCAGGCCTGCCTGGCGTACCTGGATCGCTCGTTCTCCGACCGTCCGGATCTGAAGCAGCTGATGACACCGGACTTCCCGCCGTTCGCCAAGCGCATCGTCAAAGACCCCGGGTTCTTCGCCGCAGTCAAGCGCCCCAACGTGACGGTGCACCGCGCGTCGTTC
>CAKUMG010001386.1 GCA_934667465.1 uncultured Actinoplanes sp.
AACACGAGCCGGGCGAGCTCGTCGTCGGAGAACGCCGAGGCCCAGGTGCGCAGCAGAGTCCCCGCTCCCACCCGGTGGCGCGCCGTGCGGAGGAGGCGGCCGACGGTCCACCCGATGGCCCGCCGCCGCTCGCCGAGGGCCAGCAGCGGCCGGAGGGCTTCCCCGCCCATCTCGCCCGCAGCCAGGGCCCGGCCAATCTCGTCGTCATCAATGACAGCGATATCCTGGAGGACCGCTTCTGGGTCCGCATCCAGGACTTCTTCGGCCAGGCAATGGCGACGCCAATCAGCGGCAACGGCGCCTTCGTCAGCAACATCACCGACACGCTCGGCGGTTCCGACGCGTTGATCTCGCTCCGCTCCCGCGGCGAGAGCCTGCGTCCCTTCGAACTGGTCGAGGACATCCGCCGCAACGCCGACGCCCAGTACCGCCAGACCGAGCGCCAGCTGACCCAGAAGCTGGAGGAGACGGAGCGTCGCCTGCGCGAGCTGCGCCAGGGCACGCCGACCGCCCCCGGCGCCGAGCGCAACGCCAACCAGGCCGTCATCACGCCCGAGCAGCGCGCTGAGATCGACCGCGCCGCGGGTGAAGATCGACGGAGTGGTCCGTGGGTCGCTCATGGTTACCTAGTCTCGCACGCAGAAGGGTCGGTCCGCCGCGCCGCCGGGCAGGCGATATCGGACGTCACAGCCGCCTGTCCGAGATCCTGGTGGACCGCTGTCTCGGCGGGGTAACACCCGCCGTCCGCGGTCTGTTCCACAAGCGGATCAGATATCCTTTCGGCGTGTTGCTGCGCGCCGATTCCGCCCGGGTCCGCACCCGGATGCTCGCCGCCGCCCGCGCGCGGGTCGAGGCCGGCGACCTCGAGCTGCCGATGAACGCGGTGGCCAGGGAGGCCGGGGTCGGCGTCGGCACGATGTACCGGCACTTCGCGGGCCGGCAGGCGCTGCTCGAGGCGCTGGCCGCCGACAGCTTCCGGCAGCTGATCGAGCAGGCCGTGGCCGCGGCCCGCGAGCCCGACATCGCCATGGGGCTCGCCGCGCTGCTGCGGGCCGCCCTCGACCGCCAGGTCGCCGACCGGGCACTGGCGGCTGTGCTCGCCTCGCCCATGTTCGAGACCGCCGGGACGCCCACTTTCGAGAGCGCGCAGACCTCCGAGCTACTGGGCGAGCTGATGGCGGCCGCGCAGCGGGTGCTCGACCGGGCGCGGGCCGAGGGCGTCCTGCGCCCCGACGTCACGCCCGACGACATGCGCCGGCTCACCTGTGGTGTCCAGCACGCCGTCCGCAGCGGCGACGACCGGGAGGCCGCCGTCGACCGCTATCTCGAGATCCTCCTGCAGGGGCTGCGACCTCAGAAGCGGGCCGGCTCGCGGTAGATGCCCCACTCGTCCTTGAGCGCCTGACAGATCTCCCCCAGGGTCGCCTCCGCGCGCGCGGCCTCGAGCATGGCCGGGATCATGTTGCCGCCGCTCCGGGCCGCGTCGATCATCGCCGCGAGCGCGGCTCCCACCCGTACGGCATCGCGGTTGTCCTTGCGCTCACCCAGCTCGCGCCGCTGCACCCGCTCGACCTCGTGCGAGACGCGCAGGATCTCCAGGTCCTTGGCGACCGTGCCGGTGTGGACGTTGACGCCGACGATCCGCTTCTCGTCCTTCTCCAGCGACTGCTGGTAGGTGAACGCGGCCTCGGCGATGTTGGCGGTGAACCAGCCGTCCTCGATGCCGCGCAGGATGCCGGCGGTGATCGTGCCGTCGTGGCCCAGCTCGCGGATCCGCGCGAAGATCGCCTCCGCCTCGGCCTCGATCCGGTCGGTCAGCGCCTCGACGTACCAGGAGCCGCCGAGCGGATCGGCGACGTTGGTCACACCGGTCTCCTCCATCAAGACCTGCTGGGTACGCAGCGCGATCTCCGCCGACTCGTCGGTGGGCAGCGCGAGCGTCTCGTCGAGCGCGTTCGTGTGCAGGGAGTTCGTGCC
>CAKUMG010001387.1 GCA_934667465.1 uncultured Actinoplanes sp.
GCCCAGGAGATCGACTACGGCACGCAGAACAGCCAGGGTCAGGGCGGCGGCTACGGCGCCGGTCAAGGCGGCCAGGGCGGCTACGGCGGTGGCGGTTACGGCGACGGTGCCGCCGGCGGCAACTACGGCGGCCAGGGCGGTTACGGCGACGGTCAGGCCGGCTACGGCGGCCAGGGCGGCACCGGTGGCGGCGGCTACGGCGGCGGTCAGAGCGGTCCGGCCGGCGGCCAGGGCGGCCAGGGCGGCTACGGCGGTGGCTACGGCGACCGCGGTGGTTACGACCAGGGTGGTTACGACCAGCAGGGCGGCAGCGGCTACGGCGGCGGCCAGGGCGCTGGCTACCCGACCCAGCAGGGCGGCGGTTACGACCAGCAGCAGGGCGCCGGCACCCACGCGGTAGCGCGGGAAGCTGCTGGTCCAGGCGGCCGCGGCCGTCGCGCCGAAGTCCTCCTGCAGCGAGGGGAACGCGGGCAGGTAGAGGTCGGTGGAGAGCGCGCCGGCCATGCCGACGAACCCGACCGCCGTCAGCCGGCCGCGGGTGAGCCGGCCGCGCGCGTCGCTCGGCACCGCCTCAGCCGACGCGCGCCTCATCGGGCCGGAAGCCGCGCTTGGCCAGCTGGATCTGCTCGTACACGTGGTGCCGCAGCTCGGTGAAGCGGGGCAGGGCACGCGTCTCGAGCTGGTCGCGCTGATCCGGCAGGTCGATCACGAGGTCCTCCTGGATCACCGTCGGCGACGACGACAGGATGATGACGCGCGACCCGAGGTACACCGACTCGTCGATGTCGTGCGTGACGAACAGCACCGTGACGCCGAGGCGCTCGCGGATCGACCGCACGAGGTCCTCGAGATCCGCGCGGGTCTGCGCGTCGACGGCCGCGAACGGCTCGTCCATCAGCAGCACCTCCGGCTGATAGGCAATCGCCCGTGCGATCGCCACGCGCTGCTGCATGCCGCCCGACAGCTGCCACGGGTACGACTTCGGCACGTGCGCGAGGCCCACGCTCTCGAGGGCCTCGGCCACGAGCTCCGCGCGCTTCGCCCTCGGCACGCCGGCGTTCTTCAACGGCAGCTCGACGTTGTCGGCCACGCGCAGCCAGGGGAACAGCGACCTGCCGTACTCCTGGAATACCACGGCCATCTTCTTGGGTGGGCCCGTGACGCGCTTGCCGTCGAGCAGGACCTCGCCGCTCGTCGGCTCCAGCAGGCCCGCGATGCACTTCAGCAGCGTGGTCTTGCCCGATCCGGACGGGCCGACGAGGCACGTCAGCTCGTTGCGGCCGAGGTCGAAGGTGAGGTCGCGAACGGCCTCGATATCCCCGCCGTCCGTGCGATAGACCTTCTTCAGTCCGCGCACGGAGAGCAGTGTCTGCTCGGCGGGAAGGGTGCGGCCGTGCCCGATCGCGGCGGCGGCGGTGTTCTCAGGAGGCATTCTGCAGATCCTTCAGTCCGTGGTACCAGCGCAGGATGCGGCGCTCGACGAGTTTGAACAGCAGCGAGACCGCGAATCCGAGGAGCCCGAGCAGCAGGATGCCGCTCCACATCTGCGGAACCGCGAAGCTGCGCTGCAGCTGGATGATCGAGAACCCCAGGCCCGACGACGCGTAGAGCATCTCGCTGATCACCATGAGGATGATTCCGATGGGCAGGCTCTGCCGCACGCCCGCGAGGATCTGCGGCGCCGCCGAGGGGAGTACCTGGTAGCGCACGCGGTTCAGACCGTGGATGCCGTATGAGCGGCTGGTCTCGGTCTGCACCTCGTCGGCGGCGCGCACGCCCTCGATCGTGTTGAGGATGACCGGCCAGATCGCGCCGAACGCGATCACGGCGATCCGCATGTCGTCTCCGATGCCGATCACCAGCGCGAAAATCGGGATCAGGACGGGAGGCGGGATGGCGCGGAAGAACTCGAACACCGGCTCCGTGAACGCGCGCAGCCCCCGGTTCAGGCCGACGCCGAGCCCGATCAGCATGCCG
>CAKUMG010001388.1 GCA_934667465.1 uncultured Actinoplanes sp.
CCAGCCCGGCCACCCGCCACGACTCCAACCGGCCCTGGAACTCCGGATCGTCCGCCGTCAGGTACGCGGCGCCGATGTCCGCGTACCGGCCGTCGAAGCGCTTGCTGGCCAGCCGGCCGCCGACCACCAGGCCGCGCTCCACAACCTGCGCCTGCACCCCGGCGGCGTCCAGTTCACGCGCACACGCCAGCCCGGCGATTCCCGCCCCCACCACGATCACGTTCACGCCGTCGAGCTTAGGGCCGTGACCGCCTCGGCGCCGGACACCGGTGCGTCACCGCGGGGCCCGTGACCCCGTCCGCGGCGGGTGCTGACCCGTCGAGGCGGGGGCCGCGTGACCCCGTCCGCGGCGGGTGCCGGGCGGCGTCGGGCACACTTGTCCGATGCGCCGACCCCCCGCCCGTCTCGTCCTGCCGGTCGCCGGTGCCGTGCTCGCCGCCGCCGTCCTCGGCGCCGGGCTGCTGCGCGCCGCGAACTACGAGGAGCCCGACGCGGGTCCGCTCAACGCCCCGCTCGCGGGTCAGGCGGCGGTCCCGGCCCAGGGCACAGTGGGCACGTGCGCGGGTGTGCCGGCCCGGGCCGAGCGGGAGCTGCGCGCCATGTGGCTCACCACGGTCTGGAACCTCGACTTCCCAAGCAGGCAGGGGTTGTCCGAGGACCGGATCAAGGCCGAGTACCGCAAGTGGCTGGACCTGGCCGTCTCGCGCAACCACAACGCGATCTTCGTGCACGTGCGGCCCTCCGGCGACGCGTTCTGGCCCTCGGCGTACGCGCCCTGGTCCGAATGGCTGACCGGCAAGCGCGACGGCAAGGGACCCGGCTGGGACCCGATGCAGTTCATGGTCGACGAGGCGCACGCCCGCAACATCGAGTTCCACGCCTGGATGAACCCGTACCGCGGCACCCAGCCCGCCCCGGCCGGCCCCGGCGCCGACTTCGCCAAGGTCGCGCCGAACCACCCGCTGCAGCAGCACCGCGACTGGGCCATCTCGTACCCGCCCGGCGAGAAGACGGCGCGGCTCTACTTCGACCCGGGCAACCCCGAGGCCCGCAAGTTCGTCGAGGAGTCCATGCTCGAGGCGGTCCGCAAGTACGACATCGACGGCGTGCACTTCGACGACTTCTTCTACCCCTACCCGGAGGGGGGCGGTCACGAGTTCCCCGACGACGCGAGTTTCGCCAAGCGCGCCGACAAGGGCCAGAGCCGCGACGACTGGCGCCGGGAGAACGTCGACACCCTGGTCCGCGAGATGAACACGAAGATCAAAGAGCTGAAGCCGTGGGTCAAGTTCGGCATCAGCCCGTTCGGCATCTGGCGCAACAAGGGCAGCGACAAGGGCGGCTCCGACACCCGCGGCCTGGAGAGCTACTCGGCGATCTACGCGGACACCCGCAAGTGGGTACGCGAGGGCTGGCTCGACTACATCGTCCCGCAGCTGTACTGGGCGATCGGCTTCGACAAGGCCGACTACACCAAGGCGCTCCCGTGGTGGGCGGAGACCGTGAAGGGCACGGACGTCCAGCTCTACATCGGCCAGGCCGACTACCGCGTGGGTGAGGAGGGCGCCTGGAGCGACCCGGCCCAGCTGGAGAAGCAACTGGACCTCAACGCGAGGTACGGCGTCCAGGGCAGCGTCCACTACAGCGCCTCCCAGGTCCGCGACGACAAGCTCGGCGCGGTCTCCCGCTACGTCGCCAAGCACTACGCCGCCCCGGCCCTGCTCCCGCTCATGAAGCAGCTGCCCGCCGCCCCGCCCCCGGCCCCGACCACCACCCTCGCCCGCCGCGACGGCGACACAGTGACGGTGGAATGGGAACGCGGCGAGGGCACCGACCCCACATCCTGGGCCCTCTACCGCGTGAACGGCGACGCGGCCGCCCTCGTCGCCACCGGCCGCGTCGGCACCAGGACCCCGGTCGCCGACCCCGCCCCACCCGCCGACGGCGCCACCTACTGCCTGAGCACCCTCGAC
>CAKUMG010001389.1 GCA_934667465.1 uncultured Actinoplanes sp.
TCACTCCAGAGGAAGGGATTCTCCTGCACCGTCTTGGGAGGATAGAACTGATTGGGATGAACCGTATCCACGGGTAGGTCGCCGAAGTCGGCGGCGCGGCGGTGGATCAGGCTGGCCGGGCGGAGCCGCAGGAACACGAAGTGGCCGCGTATCGGCCGGTTCTTGCCGTTGCGCCGGCGTGAGCCGGTCCGCCAGGTGACCTGTCGCACGGTGTCGCGTCCGGCGGTCAGGACATGGGTCTTGAGGCTGGGCGCGGCCTCCCGGTAGATGCGCGGCGGTCGACGGCCGTTGCCTTTGTAGGGCGGTGCGGTGCGCCGGGTGTCGACGGTGAACGCGGTGTGTGCGCTGTTCACCCCGAGGATCCAGTCCAGGTTCCGGTTGTCGAGTTCCTGGCGGAACTCGGCGGCGTCGCCGTAGCCGGCATCGGCGACGATCAGTGGTGGTGGACCGGTCCAGCCGGTCACCTCGTCGATCATCTCCAAGGCCAGTCGCCACTTCTCGCGATGCACCGCCTCGTCCGGCATCGCCGCTCTGCGGCGGCGTGCGGATGTCTCGGGCGTGGCCGTGCTGCTGGTGGCGTCCCAGGCTTCGGGCACGAACAGGCGCCAGTCGACCGGGCAGGAGGCGGTGTCGGTGACCAGGTTCAGGCTGACACCGATCTGGCAGTTGGTCACCTTCCCGGCCGTGCCGGTGTATTGCCGGGCCACACAGACCGATGCGGTGCCGCACTTGAGCCAGCCGGTGTCGTCCAAGGCCCACGCGGCCGGCTCGATCGCCTCGCCCATCCGGACCGCGAGTCGCTGCCGGACCGCGGCGGCGTCCCACGGGCTGTTCGTGACGAAATGGTTCAGCGCCTGCTCATGCGGCCCGGCAAGCCGGACCGCCATCGGCTGGATCGACTTACGACGCCCGTCAAGCATCAGCCCGCGCAGGTAGTGACCGGCCCGTTCCTGCCAGCCCGACCGGGTCAACGACGCGAACACGTCCCCGACGAAGCCGTCCAGATCGTCGGCAAGGTCTTGCACAGCAACGGCGTCCATCACTCAACAACACCAAGATCAGAACGGACCTGTCACCATCAACTACCCGAAAGTGACAAAGCACTACTAGGGGGTACGGAATGCGGCGGTCGATCGCGACGGTGTGCGTCTCCGGGACGCTGGACGACAAGCTGACCGCCGCGGCGGCGGCCGGGTTCGACGGGATCGAGCTGTTCGAGAACGACCTCGTGGTCTCGCCGTGGTCGCCGGCCGAGATCCGGGCCCGGTGCGCCGACCTGGGCCTGTCGATCGATCTCTACCAGCCGTTCCGCGACTTCGAGGCCGTACCCCCGGATGCTCTTGATCTGAATCTGCGCCGGGCCGCGCGCAAATTCGACGTGATGGAGGCGCTCGGTGCGGGCACCATGCTGGTGTGCTCATCGGTGTCACCGCAGGCGCGCGACGACGACGGGCTGGCGGCTTCTCAACTGGCCTTACTGGCTGGTCAGGCAGCTGAGCGTGGGATCAGGATCGCCTACGAGGCGCTTGCCTGGGGACGGCACGTGTCCACGTGGGATCATGCGTGGCGGATCGTCCGGGCGGCGGATCACCCCGCGCTCGGGCTGTGCCTGGACTCGTTCCACATCCTGTCGCGCGAGGTCAGCCCGGACGGCATCGCGCGGATCACGCCCGGGAAGATCTTCTTCGTGCAGCTGGCCGACGCGCCGCACCTGCGGATGGACGTGCTGCAGTGGAGCCGTCATCACCGCCTCTTCCCCGGTCAGGGCACCTTCGACCTGCCCGGTCTCATAAAGACCATTCAATCCAGTGGGTACGAAGGACCGCTGTCCCTCGAGGTGTTCAACGACGTCTTTCGGCAGGCCGATCCGGCACGCACCGCGGTCGACGCGATGCGCTCGCTGATCGCGCTCGAGGATCGGACCGGCCTGCGCCCGCTGCCGCCCGCGCCCGCGTTGCGGGGTCACGCG
>CAKUMG010001390.1 GCA_934667465.1 uncultured Actinoplanes sp.
CGGCTGCACACCCGGCTGGCATGGGCGGCGGCGCTGGCCGGGCGCTCGCACGACGGGCAGGCCCAGCTGGACGCCGCCCGCCGGCTGCTCGGCCCGGACGCGCCGGAGGAGCTGACCGCCCCGATCGACGTGGTCGCCGCGCATCTGGCCCTGGACCTGCCCGGCCCCGACCCGGTGGGCACCGCCGAGCTGCTGGCCCGCCGGGCCGCCGAGACCGCCGAGAAGGTGCCGCTGCCGGTGGTCGGCTGTCAGGCGTGGCAGCTGCTCGGGGCGGTGATCCGGTCCCGGGACCCCGCCGGGGCCACCGCTTGCCTGGAGCGCGCGCACGGGCTGGCGCTCAAGCACCGGCTGCCGATGGAGGAGATCCACGCGCTGATCCGGCTCGGCAACGACGACGCGCTGCACCACGGCGGCACGGCCCGGCTGGAACAGGTGCGCCGCCAGGCCACGGGGCTCGGCGCGGTGCTCACCCAGTACCAGGCGGAGGCGAGCCTGGCGCTGCAGGCGATCCTGCGCGGCGAGTTCGCCGACGCAGGGGCCACCCTGGCGCGCGTCATCGAGGTCACCACGCGGCTGCGGCTGCTGGAGACGTCGCGGTACGCGCTGCTGCTGCGCGCGGTGCTGCACGGGCACCGCGGATGGCGTACGGAGATGGAAGCCGACCTGGCCGAGCTGCGCCGCGCCAGCGGAACCCACCACGCGCAGGACCTGCCCCGGGTGCACGGCCTGGCCCGGGCCTGGTGCGCGCTGCTCGAGGAGGACCGGGACAAGGCCCGCGCCGAGCTCGACCGGGCCGGCGCCGCCGAGGGTGCGGGCGCGGCGGTGTTCCAGCTGACCGGCCGGCACGGGCTGCGGCTGCTGCTGGCCGTGCTCGCGGGCGAGGCGGGCGAGGCGGAGCACGCCGAGGCGCGGGACGGGCCGATGGGCAACCTGCGCTGGGAGCGCCAGTTCATCGAGCTCGCCGGCGCCGTGCTGGCCGGGCGCTCCGGAAACGGTGGGCGCTACGGAAACGGTGGGCGCGACGGGAGAGGCGCGGGGGCCGCACACGCCGAGCGCCTGCTGGCGGACGCGTTGCGCACGGCCGAGCCGTACGCGACAGCTCGGCACTTGGGTCTGCGCCTGGTCGCCGAGGCCGCCCTCGCCGACGGGTGGGGCACGCCGGTGGAGTGGCTGCGCACCGCCGAGGAGCACTTCCACGACACCGGGATCCCCGCCGTGGCCGGCGCCTGCCGCACGCTGCTGCGCCGCTCGGGCGCCACGGTCGGGCAGCGCCGGGCCGGTGCCGGTGAGATCCCGGCTGTGCTGCGCACGAGCGGAGTGACCGTGCGCGAGTACGAGGTGCTGGGGCTGCTGGTCGACCGGCTCGGGAACCGGGAGATCGCCGCACGGCTGCAGCTCTCCCCGCGGACCGTGGAGAAGCACGTCGCGAGCCTGCTGGCCAAGACGGGGCAGGCCGATCGGATCGCGCTGGGGCAGTACGCCGCCGGCCTTTAGACCAGAGGCGCACTGCCCGTACGGGAATCAGGCCTCGCCGGTCTCGATGCAGCACGTCGTCATCGGCGCCTGGCCGAGCGCCTCCACCGGCGCGCTGAGGTCGGCGGTGACCAGCCCCGCGCCGAGGACCACCCCGGCGAGCACCGCGACCCGCAGCCCGAACCCGGCGGCCGGCAGCAGCTGGGCGGCGGTGGCCGCGAGGTCGTCACGCAGGCGGGCGGTCGTGCCGGTGGCGTCGTGCTGGTTCATCGGTGCTCCTTCATTCGAGAGGTGGTGACGGGAGGTCGTGCGGGAAACGGCGCCGGGGGCACCGTCCGCGGGAAGCCGAGGCGCAGCAGGGCGTAGCCGGTCCCGGCGAGGCCGCGCAGCAGGCCGGGGGTGGGCACGCCGCCGGGGGTGGCGCAGGGCGCGGCGTGCCGGGTGACGCGGTCGAGCAGCAGCCCGGCGTGCCGGCGCAGCTCCGCCGATCCGGGCC
>CAKUMG010001391.1 GCA_934667465.1 uncultured Actinoplanes sp.
TCCCTGGGCCGCCGACCCCGCGTACGAGCTGGTGCGCGGCGCGCCCGGAGCCCCGTACGAGGACTTCGCCCCGATCGGCAGCAGGCGCCGCGCCCGCCGCAACAAGCTCATCGGCGCCTCCGCCGTCGCCCTCGTCCTCGCCGGCCTGGGCGTCGGCGGGCTCGTGCTCTCCGAGGCGAGCGAGCAGCCGCCCGCCGCGCTGCAGCCCTCCCCGGACGGCGGCGGCGCGGCCGGCGTGCCCGAGACGGCCGACCCGGTCACCGCGTCGCCGTCGCCGAAGAAGCCGCCGTCCTCGTCGGCCCCGGCGACCGCCGACCAGGACTACTCGGCGCCCCCGAGCCGCAAGCCGTCGCCGACGAAGAAGGCCGTGCCGACGCCGAGGGAGCCGAGCGGCGGCGAGCCGATCATCTCGGACCCGCTCAACCAGCCCGGCCAGTGGCTGGACAGCGAGATCCGCGAGCAGCAGGCCAACTGCTTCACCCGCGACGTGATGCGGGCCGGGCGCGTGGACCGCGGCACCTACCAGTGCGTCGGCCCCGAGGAGGACATCGCCGACGACTTCGGTGTCGAGGTGACCACGGCGCTGCAGACGGCGGGCAGCTGCGCCGCGATCTGGTTCCACTGGGACCCGGACCGGGGCGGCCAGGTGCTGCGCGTCTGCCAGGACGAGATCTCCGTCGCCGCGGACATGCCGGACGACAAGCGGGTGTACGACCGGATCGCGCTCAAGAACCGGATCGGCCTCAAGAAGTCGACGCGCGTGCACCTCGTGGTGCGCGAGGGCGAGGCGCAGGTGTTCCGCGGCGGCACGTTCGTCGGCGAGCTGGAACTGCCGGAGAGCGGGCCCGACGAGGGCCAGGTGCGGCTGGGCATCAGCGTCGAGGACGTCGACCGGAAGCCGCCGTACACCGTGCACTTCGCCAATGTGGACATTCGCTCGTTCTGACCCGTCCGGTCCGGTGACGCCGGGACCTGTGAGGGGCACCACTGTGGAATCCGGCCGCCGCGGAGGCCGTGTCACGAGCACATGTCGGTTGCGCCGCAACCGGCGTCCAGGTCTTCGCGGGCGAGACACCGCCCGATAGGGTGCCTTGCGTCGGGGGTGATGGCGCCGTGCGTGCGGGCACGCGGGGCAGGCGGCGGGCGAGCCGCCATGGGGGGTGTGGGAGCGCGGCATGGCGGACGAGCGGAGCACCGCGCTGCGCCCGGGAGACCCGCGCCGGCTGGGGGAGTATGAGCTCCTCGGCCGTCTCGGCGAGGGCGGCATGGGATCGGTCTTCCTGGCCCGCAGCGCCGGCGGAGCCCTGGTCGCGGTCAAGATGGTGCGCGCGGACCTGGCCCACGACGACGGGTTCCGGCGCCGTTTCCGCAGCGAGGTCGAGCGGGTCCGGCAGGTGCCGCCGTTCTGCACCGCCGAGGTGCTCGACGCCGACCCCGGGCACGAGCATCCCTACCTCGTCGTCGAGTACGTCGACGGGCCGAGCCTGGCCGAGGTCGTCGAGGAGCGCGGCCCGCTCACCGCCGCCAACCTGCACAGCGTCGCGATCGGCGTGGCCACCGCGCTCACCGCCATCCACGGCGCCGGCATCATCCACCGCGACCTGAAGCCGCGCAACGTGCTGCTGGCCCCCGGCAGCCCGAAGGTGATCGACTTCGGCATCGCGCGCGCGATGGAGGCCACCAGCGCACACACCCAGACCGATCAGATGGTCGGCACGGTCGCCTACATGGCGCCGGAACGCTTCGGCGACGACAGCCGCGAGGTCCTGACCCCGGCCGCCGACGTGTTCGCGTGGGGTGCCGTCGTGTCGTACGCGGGGACCGGCCGGACCCCGTTCTACGCCGGCTCGGCGCCCGCGACCGCGGCCCGCATCCTGACCCGCCCGCCCGAGCTCGACGGGCTCACCGGCCCGCTGCGCGACCTGGTCGCCCACTCGCTGGAGAAGAACCCGGCCAACCGCCCCAC
>CAKUMG010001392.1 GCA_934667465.1 uncultured Actinoplanes sp.
GGAGCCTGTCCGCCAACGAGCTGCATCGAGTTGGCTGCGCCGGTGGATGCGTTGGCTGACCATCCGCAGAAGCCGGTGTTCCAGCGGCGGTAGGTCGGGATCGTCGGGCCGCGCCATCTCCCACGCGAACGGGCTCGCGGTCTCCGCTTGCTGCTTTTCGTCCTCGACGCCGAGGAGCGCCTTGACCCAGGCGTGAGCGTCGGCGCGATGGTCAGCGAGCGTCTTGCCGGACCAGTCGCGGGAGACCAGCACGCGCCGGCCGCCCATGCCGAGGGTGGTTTTCTGGTGGACCTTGCCCTTGCACAGGCCGGGCCGCAGCCGCCCGTGAGCTTTCTTGGGCTGAACGCCGTAGAGCAGCCAGTTGGCGCAGCGCTCCGAGCACGGGGTGACGCGGAGTTCGGCCCAGAGCCGGTCGAGGTGGTCGCGTTGCGGGTCGCTGGTGGCGGTGTGGCAGTCGGCCGCGGACTTGGTCACGTACTTGGTGATGTAGCCGATCGTGCGGGACACGTCCTCGCTGCCGGCCGAGACGCCCTTGGCCTTGACCTGTGTCCCGAACCGGGCGACATGCGCGGGTTCGGCGTCCGGGTCGTCATCGACGGCGTCTAGGGCCTCGCCCCAGGTTGGTAGCGGCGTGTTCGTGGCTGCGTCGATCCAGGTCTCGCCGTCCCATTCGGGCGTGCCGTGGGGTTCGTCCGCGGTCGGCCACCACACCTGGTGGTAGGTGGCGGCGGCGACTCGTTCGAGCATGGCGCGGGAGATGGTGCCGCGGATAGCGAAGTGCGCGTGCGGTGCGAGACGCCGCTGCGGCTCGACGCAGCCGGCGTACTGGACGTTCCAGCCGACCGCGCGCCGCAGGTTCTGCCAGTACCGGTCCAGCAGCCGCGGGAAGTGGACCGCGTCCCAGGCGGCGCGCCGGTAGTCGAACGTGCCGGGGTTGACCGGGGTACCGAGCAGCGGATCATCGTCGGCGTGCCGGCGACGGCAGACGCAGGGCCTCGCGGCGTGGATTGAGTGGACCGGACCATAGGTGTCGAGGGTCAGCGTCAGCCACATCGACGGTTGATGCGTGGTCCCGTCGTGGCCGACGTAGGTACGCCCGACCGTGCGCGGCTGGACTTTCTGCCGGGGCAGGTCAGGAACGTCCTGGCGACGTCGCGTCGATCGCTTGCGACGAGGCCGATCCGCCTCACTGTCATCGTCGTTGTCGGCGGTGATGTGCGGCGGGGCGAGCCGACCGCGCAGGCCCTCGGCGGTGATTGCTTCCTCGACTTCGATGATGGCCGCGTCGAGGTCAGCGACCTGATCCCACTCGGCATCTCGCTCGGCGGCGGCGCGGTAGTACTCGAGATGCGCCCGCAGCGTAATCAGCGCTTGCTGATCCTCGGTCGCCGCCGCGGGCGGGGGCAGCGGTTCGTCGGTACGGTGCCAGCCCTCCCGGATCTGCACCTGCCGGAAGTGACGAGCGCGTTTCGCGCACGGCGGGCACTTCGCGTCGAGGGTGGCGCCGCAGGGCAGGTCGATCAGTTCCGTCTGCCCGGTGGTTAGGTCGGTCCGGCGCAACGCGATGGGCCGGATGCAGACGCCGTGGTCGGTGGCGATCTGTTTGAGGGCGTCGATGGCGCGAGGTAGAGCAAGACGAGCGGCGCGCGATCCGGGGCGCGGCGAGCTGTCGACGGAGAGCGTCATCAGTTGCTCACCTCCCGCGAGATGCCGTTGCGCCGGGAGAACGCGTCGCCGCGGACAGGGACAACGGCGGTAGGCCGCGGAACCGGAACCGGAGCCGGGGCCGCCGCGGGCGCAGGCATGGGGCCGGGCACCGCTGCGGCTTCCACAGGTCGTGTGTCGGTTTCGGCGAAGACGAGCTTGACCAGGGCCATGAATGCCAGCGCCGGGACCGCGGACAGCAGCCACCCGGACGGGCTGCGAGTCGCCACCGCGAGCTGCGCCGCCAGGGACAGCACCC
>CAKUMG010001393.1 GCA_934667465.1 uncultured Actinoplanes sp.
GTTCAACTACACCGCCGACCCCGACTTCTTCCCCGCCATGGAGCGCGACCCGCAGCACGTGCACACCGAGCGGGAGCTGCTCGGCATCGCATTCGCGCACGAGCCCGACTTCGCGCCCGGGCAGGGCTGGAACTACTCCAACACCGGCTACACGCTGCTCGGCATGATCCTGCGGAAGCAGACCGGCAAGAGCCTGCCCGACCTGGTGCGGCAGCGCATCGCCGCCCCGCTCGGGCTCGAACGGACCTACTTCGCCGACCCGCGGGCGACGCACACCGGCCCCGGCTACGCCCACGGCTACACGGTCAAGTACGCCGGGCCCGCCCCGGTCTACGCCGACGTGTCGGACTGGCCGGTCGGCGGCTGGGGCGGCGCCGCCGGCGCGATCATCTCGACCCCGGACGACCTGTCCCGCTTCTTCTCCGGGCTGCTGCGCGGCAAGCTGTTCTCCCAGGAGCGGCTGCGCGAGATGAAGACCACGGTCCCGCTGCCCGCCGGCTTCCCGATCAGGGGCGGCTACGGCCTGGGCCTGATCCGGACCGACTCCGAGTGCGGCTCGGTGTGGGGTCACGGCGGCGACACCATGGGCCACCACAGCAACGCCGTGGCCACCGGCGACGGCCGGCGCACCGCGATCAGCGACGCCACCGCCGGGCCGGCCGACACGGAGCCCAACGCCGGGGCGAACCGGTACGTCCAGGTGGTGTTCGCCGCGGACACCGTGACCATCTGCAAGATGCTCGACCGGCCGGTGCCGGTGGAGGTGGCGCAGGCGGTCCGGGGTGAGGCCCCCGCCGCCGCGAAGTAGCCCCCGCGGGTGGCCCGGCTCCTCCGGGGGCCGGGCGGCTCCGGACCGCCGGTGACACGCCGGGCTGATCAGGCCGGCGCCGCCGGGTCGGTCAGCAGTTCGACGACGAGGTCCGGCGCGAGGTCGACCAGCCCGGACAGCGGCGTGGTCCATTCGCCCCAGGTCCACGCCGCGGCGAGCAGCCGGCGGGCGCGGTGCTGATTTCCCGCGCGCGCATGAGCGCCGGCCAGGCGGGTCATGGCAGTGGCCAGCGTGAGTGGGTGGGTGATCTGGTCGATCAGCGGGTCGCCGTGGACCGGATCGCCGGCCGCGGCGATCGACTCGACCACCCGCAGGAGGGCACCGTCACGGTCGCCGGCGACGCCGTCCGGGTTGATGGTCGAAGGAGGGGCGCTGCCGCCCAAGGTCGCGCTCGCCACCAGACGTGGCGCCCGTCTCGACAGAAGCGAGCCAGCTCGGCCAGTTCGGCGTCCCGCTGGAGCAACTCGAGGGGCGCCAGCACCCGCACGGCGTGCAGGAACGCCTCGCGAGGCAGGAGCGGCGGCTGCGCCACGCTGTAGTGATTGTTCTGGACGTTGTGGTCACCGATTCGAGCGACCGCTCAGCTGCTCCGCGATGGCGGCACGGTCGATGAGCGACGCGACCTCGGCGATCCGGCCGCCGTCGTAGCGGTAGAACACGTGCTCCGCGAAGGTCAGCCGCCCGCCGTCCGGCTCGAACCCGAGGAACCGCGACCGGGGCGTGCAGTCGAACACCAGCCGGCACGCCACCCGGTCGCCGGTCGCCACGATCAGGTGCGCGTCGAAGACGAGGTCCGGGATCGCGGCGAGGTCGGCGGCGATCATGTTGCGGTAGCCGCCCCGGGTCAGGGTCTCGCCGTTGTAGAGCACCTCGTCGGCCACGTGCGCGTCGAGCTCGCCGAGCCGGCGGTTGTTGAGCGCCGCGAGATAGGCCCGGTAGCGCCGCTCGAGATCACCGTCGTTCATGTGCTACCTCCGGGGCGGTGCGGCGCGCGGGGGCGCTCCGGGGGCGGGGCGGGCGTCCGCGTCCGGGAACACGAAGCGTTTCATGGCCCACAGCCGGAAGACCAGCGCGAGCAGCGTGCCGAGGATGATCCCGGCCACGAAGTCGGCGATCTCCTGGGTGGCGAGGCT
>CAKUMG010001394.1 GCA_934667465.1 uncultured Actinoplanes sp.
ACCCGGACCTGCACGCGGATGGCGCCGCTGCCGCGCGTCAGCAGGCGGCTGCGGAAGTAGAGCGCGAAAAAGACGACGAAGAGCGCGGCGAGGCAGATCCCGATGATTTCCAGAATCCGCATCGGCGCGTCGTCAGTGGGCGCTGGTCGGGGTGGCGGCGGTTGCGCTCTCGGCCAGGACCGTCACGCCGTTGGCGTCGATGGAGAGGAATCCTCCGGTGACGTCGTAGGTGAGCTGTTCGCCGCCGGCCAGCTTGACGCGGACCTGCGACGGCTCCTTGAGCAGACCGAGCAGCGGGGCGTGGCCGGGCAGAACACCGAGCTCGCCCTCCGTGGTGCGCGCGACGACCATCTCGGCGTCACCGGACCAGATCCGCTCCTCGACGGCAACGACCTGGACGTGCAGCTGGTTGGCCACGCTTACTCCTCGTCAAGCCCGCGGGGGTGCTTCTCGTCGGTTCGGGGGTCGAGTGGCCCGTTGGGCCGCTGAACCACTGGCATGGAGTCTAAACGGCCGGGTGACACGCCGGTGTTCCGGGTGGTGACCGCCACTGTCGGCCACCTGTCAGGCCTCCCGCCGGGCACCGGATCAGATGTCCTGGAGGAACTCGGGGTGCGTCAGCAGGAAGTCGGTCACCCTGTCCTGCGCGACCGCCTCGAAGAAGTCGTCGGCCGACTCGGCCAGCGCCTCGCCGCGATAGCTCCCGCCCTCGATGATCGACCCGCCGGGCAGCTTGATCAGCGACATGTCGTCGGGTCGCAGGCTGTGCAGGGCCAGGCCCCAGTCGACGATCGAGCTGCCGTTGCCGTCGAAGATCAGGGCGTCGCCCGCCGCCCGCAGCACCTTGTCGAGCATGACCGGGTTGGTCACGACGTCCTTGCTCAGCGCCTGCTCGGCCATGGCCTTGATGAACTGCTGCTGGTGGCGCTGGCGGTCGTAGTCACCCTTGGGCAGGCCGTAGCGCTGGCGCACGTAGTCCAGGGCCTCCCACGCCTCCAGGTGGTAGGTGCCCTTCTTGTACGTCTTCTGCTCGCCGATGTAGGGGTGCTCGCACGAGTTGTCGGCGCACTCGGCCAGGCGCGGCCGGGGCTTGCCGTTCGGCTGGAGGTGCTCCGACTTCACGTTCTGGTCGATCGTCATCGTGACGCCGCCCATGGCCTCGACGATGTCCTTGAAGCCGTTGAAGTTCAGGATCGCGCCGGCGTCGAACTCCTTGATTCCGGTCAGTTGGCTGACCGTCTGGGCGAGCAGCTCGAAGCCCTGCGCGGTGTCGTGCTTGCCGTCGCCGACGCTGCTGCCGAACGACATGGCAGCATTGATCTTGGAACGGCCGCCCGGGAAGCCGGTCTTGGGGAACGCCGGGATGTCGACGACGAGGTCGCGCGGGATCGAGAAGAGCTGGGCGTCGTCGAGATCCTTCTCGACGTGCACCACGATGATGGAGTCGGAGAGCGGCGCGGTGTTCTCGTCGCGGGGGTCGATGCCGACGAGCAGGATGTTGAGCGGACCCTTGATGTCGCTCTTCTTCTCCTCCGAGGCGCCGGCCGCGCTGTTGCCGAAGAGATCGGTGGTCTCGACCGCTCCCGCGTAACGGGCGACCAGAGCCTGGCTGCCCACCAGAGCGCCGCCGCTGACCACCATGAGGACGCAGCCGAAGACGGCGCACAGCCGCGCCCACAGGGGCGCCTTGCGCCGGGACCTCGATTTGCCGCTTCTCGCCACTAGCTCCCCAGCCATCATCGATGGGTCGGACCACGATCGGAGCGCCCATCGTGACCTGGGACGCTGAGTGACCCGGGCCGCCCGCGGGCACCGCCTAGATTAGCCGAATCGCAGAAGAACTCTTCGCGTCCGAAGCGGCTCCGATACTCGTCATTAAACGGACATAACGTCCGCCGAGACACGGATGCCGCAACAGTCACGCGGAATGTGGACGGCGAGCATGAGACCAGTCACGCA
>CAKUMG010001395.1 GCA_934667465.1 uncultured Actinoplanes sp.
CGACTGAACTGATGACCGTAATCCGTCATGTTGAAATCTCCGGTTAGAAGCGAATGACCCAAGGGGCCACTGCGGATGATCGATAGTGCGATCCTGTAGGACCCACAGCTCGACTACCCAGGAGACGCGCAAACGGATGCAGTGGCGGGACAGCTTTTTTTCCAGAACGGCAAAGCTGACCTTCTGTTAGGAAGGCAGTGAGGTTGCGAGTAGGGAGGCGGGAGAATGGGCCGGCAGTCGATGCGGCCGTTGCCGACGCGGTGGCGGATCCTGGAGACGGCGACACGACAATGCCCGGAATGCGGGGGTCGGCTGCACTGCCAGTACATCAGCCGGCGCGCCGTGGTGACGCTGGACGGGCTGCTCGGCCTGCAGCTCAGGGTCCGGCGCTGCGTCAATCCGGATTGCGCGCGTTTCCACCGGGCGTTCCGACCGGAGGCCGAAGGTGCGCTGGCGCTGCCCCAACAGGAGTTCGGCCTGGATGTCATCGCCCTGGTCGGCCGACAGCGCTACACTACCCGGGCCAGCGTGCCGGAGATCCATGCCGAGTTGGTCCGGCGCGGTGTGGCGATCTCCCAGCGCAGCGTCACCAACCTGCTCGACCGCTACGACGAACTGGTCGCCACCGCAGCCGGCGATCCCGACCGGCTGCGGGCGCGGTTCGCCGACCAGGGACGGGTCATCCTGGCAATCGACGGCCTGCAGCCGCAGATGGGCCACGAGGTGCTGTGGGTGATCCGCGACTGCCTGTCCGGCACCGTCGTGCTGGCCAAGGCCCTGCTGTCGGCGACAGCCGCCGACCTCGAGCCGCTGCTGCGCCGGGCTGCCGAGCTCGCCGGCGTGCCGGTGGCCGGGGTGGTCAGCGACGGACAGCACTCGATCCGCACCGCGGTTGCTCGGGCCCTGCCCGGTGTGCCGCACCAGCTGTGCCACTTCCACTATCTGCGCGAGGCGGCGCGTCCGATCTTCGAGGCCGACCGCCACGCTAAGAAGGAGCTGAAGAAGCGCGTCCGCGGCATTCGGCCGATCGAACGCGCGGCCGAGGCCCGCGAGGACGCCGAGGGCGACCTGGTCCGCGGCTACTGCGCCGCGGTGCGCAGCGCCCTGGGCGATGACGGCCGGGCGCCGCTCGCGGCTGCCGGGCTGACGCTGAAGGCGCGGCTGGAGGCGGTGTCGGACAGCCTGCAGCGGGTCGCGGCAAAGGGGGGGACGACCGGCAGATCCAGGCGCTGAGCCGGCTGATCGGCCGGGCCCTGGGCGACACCGAGCATCTGTGGCCGGACATCGCCCGGGCGTTTGGCTGGGTGCACCGGGCGGCGCACATCGTGACGAACACCGAGGCGCTGCCGGCGCCGGCGGTGGCCCGGCGGCTGGACGGCCTGTGTGGCGCGATGTCGCGGCACCGCGCACGGGCCGGCGGGCTGTGCGATACGGTCGGTCACTTCCTCAAGGTAACCCGCAGCTATCGTCCCGGCCTGTTGCAGTGCTATGCCGTCGCTGATCTGCCGGGCACCAACAACGCGCTGGAGGGGCTGTTCGGCTCCTATCGCTACTGTCAGCGGCGCACGACCGGTCGACGCGCGGCTTCCGCGGCGACCGTGGTCAACGGCCCCGCCCGCCTGGTCGCGTGGGTGGTCTCCCGCCTTGCGCCAGTCGAGGCCGCCGATCTGGCCGGTGTCGATCGAACCCGCTGGCTTGCTCTGCGAGCCGACATCAAGGCGCGCCGTCTGCAGCGGACCAGAGGCAGCCGCTTCAGGCGCGACCCCCAGGCCTACCTACGCAGTCTCGAGGCCCAGTATGCTGCCGCAAAGTGAGTTTTGCCGGTTTGGTTTTTTTGACCGTCCGGTTAAATCGCGGGGGCTGTAGTGCTGCTTCAGACCAGTCCGAGTTCGCGCAGCTCCGCCAGGATATGCGGCGGCAGCTCGCCATCCGGGCCGGCATCGTCCAGATCCCTC
>CAKUMG010001396.1 GCA_934667465.1 uncultured Actinoplanes sp.
GCCGCCGACGACGGCCCGGTCACGCTGAACGTCTGGCTGATGAAGGACTCCGCGCCGGACGCGGTGCTCCAGCAGGTCAACACCGAGTTCCAGGACGCGCACCCGGGCGTCACCGTCAAGGTCGAGATCCTGGAGTGGGACGGCCGCGACGTGAAGTGGAAGACCGCGCTGGCCGGCGACAACCCGCCGGACGTGCTGGAGATGGGCAACACCGACGTGCTGGCGTACGCGGCCTCCGGCGGCCTGACCGACCTGACCGGGCGCGAGTTCGAGAACCAGGCGACCTGGCTGCAGGGGCTGCGCGAGGCCGGCAGCTACGAGGACCGGCTGTACGGCGTGCCCTACTACGGCGGCGACCGCGTGGTGATCTACCGCAAGGACCTGTGGGCGAAGGCCGGGCTGAGCACGCCGCCCACCACGCTCGCGGAGCTGCGCACGGCCGGCGAGAAGCTCCAGGCGGCGAACGGTGACGACTTCTCCGGCCTCTACTTCCCGGGCCGCTACCAGTACGCGGCACTGCCGTTCCTCTACGACACCGGCGGCGTGATCGCGGTCCGCGACGGCGACCGCTGGACCGGCGCGCTCTCCACCCCGCAGGCGCGAGCCGGCCTGACCAACTGGGCCGGCCTGGTCAAGGCGATCTCCAGGGCGCCGGCCGACGCGGACGAGACCAACCTGCCGGACGTGCTGGCCGAGGGCCGGGCCGGCATGATCATCGGCCAGGCCTGGATGGTCGGCTCGATCGGCAAGGAGCACCCGGAGCTGGCCGACCAGCTGGCCGCGTTCCCGGTGCCGGGCACGGCCGGGCCGATGCCGGTCTTCCTCGGCGGCTCCAACCTCGCGTCCGCGGCCGCGAGCCCGCACCAGGACCTGGCGTACGACTGGATCCGGCTGATGACCGGCACGAAGTATCAGACGCTGGTGGCCCAGGGCGGCCTGCTGCCGAACTCCACCAGCCTCTCCGGCGTGGTCACCGGCATCACGAAGATCCAGATGGACGCGGCCGCGAAGAGCTGGTTCACGCCGACCTCCACCAAGTGGTCCGACGTGGACAACGCGCAGGTGCTGATGGACATGCTGCAGTCGATCGCGGCCGGCGACGCCACCGTCGACGAGGCCACGGCCACCGCCGACGCGCAGATCGACCAGATGCTGAACGCGGCCTGACATGAGCACCGTCCTGGCCCCACCGCCGGTCACCTCCACACCGGCCGCGCCGGCCCGCCGCGGGCCGGCGGCGACGCCCTACCTGCTGCTGATCCCCGCCACGATCGCGGTGTTCGTGACGCTGCTCTACCCGGTCGGGCGCATGATCGCGCTCAGTTTCCAGCGCGGGAACCTCGGCGACCTGATCGCCCGCCGCTCGGTGTGGGTGGGCCTGGACTACTACCGGTCGGTGCTCACCGACCCGGTGTTCTGGACGGTGCTTCCGCGTACCGTCGGATTCGCCGCGGTCTGTGTGGTCTTGACGTTGACCATCGCCACCGGTGCCGCGCTGCTGCTGCAGCACGCGAGCCGCTGGGCCCGGATGGTGCTCTCGGCCGGCATGGTGGTGGCCTGGGCGACGCCCGTGCTGATCGGCGCCGTGATCTTCAAGTGGCTCTTCGACGCCGAGTTCGGCGTGATCAACTGGCTGCTCACCGAGTCCGGGCTGTGCGACTGCCGGCACCGGTCCTGGCTCGGCGACCAGTGGTCCGCGTTCGCCGTGCTGGTCTCGATCGTGGTCTGGGGCGCGGTGCCGTTCGCCGCGCTGTCCATCTACGCCGGGCTGCTGACCGTGCCGCCGGAGCTGGGCGAGGCCGCGCGGGTGGACGGCGCGGGCGCGTACCGGATCTTCTGGCGCATCACGTTCCCGCTGCTGCGCCCGATCTACGCGATCCTAACCGTGCTGTCCGTCATCTGGGACACCAAGGTCTTCCCGCAGGTCTGGCTGACCACCAAGGGCGGCCCGTACC
>CAKUMG010001397.1 GCA_934667465.1 uncultured Actinoplanes sp.
GGTGTCGGCTGGCTGAGCCCGTGAGGATCCTGGTTTCCGTCTCGCCGGGAGAGGTCCGCACCGCGTTGCTGCGCGGCGGCCGGTTGGAGGAGGCCTGGATCGAACGCCCCGCCCGCCCCGATGGCGTCGGCGACCTGCACCGCGCCCGCGTCACCGCCCTCGCTCCTGCCATGGCCGGCGCCTTTCTCGTGCTGGCCGGCGGCGAGACCGGCTTCCTTCCCGAATCCGAGGCCAGCGCCGTGCGCCAGCCCATCGCCCGCTCGGTGCAGGAGGGGCTGATCCTGCCTGTCCGCGTCACCCGCGCCCCACAGGGTGGCAAGGGCGCCCGCGTCACCGCCCGCCTGACGCCCGCCGAACAGGCCCGTGTTTCCGCCGCCCCGCCAGGCAATGCGCCCCTGCTGCTGGCCCGCGGCCCGGACGTCGCGGTGCTCGGCATGGTGCCGGTGGTGCTGTCCGTCGCGCTCGGCACGGTGCTGCCGGTCGTGGTCGCGGTGCAGGCCGGGGTGAGTCTGGTGGCGCCGGCGTGGCGGCGCGCGGTCAGCCGGGGGCGCTGGGTCGGCTACGTCGCGGCCGGGGCGGTCGCGGCCGCCACGGCCGGGCCGTGGCTCGTGCTGCTGCTCCTCGCATGCGGCCTCGCGGAGATCCTGTGCCGGCGTCCGGCCGCGCCGCGGACTCCCGTACGGGCGCTGCCTCTGCTCTCCTTCGCAGGAATCGGCGGCGGCGTGCTGCTGCCGCTCATGGGGACGGCGCTCAAGGTGGGCATGCTCTCCTACGGCGGCGGGTTCGTGATCATCCCGCTGATGCAGGCGGACGCGGTCGACCGTCATCGGTGGATGACCGCGGCGGAGTTCCTCAACGCCGTCGCCCTCGGCCAGATCACCCCGGGCCCGGTCGTGCAGACCATCGCCGTCGTGGGCTACGCGGCGGCGGGCCTGGGCGGCGGGTTGCTCGCCTCGGCTGTCGCGTTCGGCCCGTCGTTCGCCTTCATCCTGCTCGGCGCGCACCGCTTCGACCGGCTCCGCACCGACCGCCGCGTCCGCGCGTTCCTCGACGGCGCCGGACCGGCCGCCATCGGCGCGATCCTCGGGACGGCTGTGCCGCTCGCTCTCGCCCTCGGACACCCTTGGCAGTACGCGGTCCTCGCCGGCGCGGCGGTGCTGATGCTCGCGCTGCGCCGCGGCCCGGTCCTCACCCTGCTGGCCGCCGCCGCCACCGGCATCGTCGTGGTACTGGCCGGCGGGCCACTCCCCTAGCGTGGCGACGTGGAGGAGCGGCTCGACGGCGGCAACACGGGCGGGGCGGCACGGGTCGGCGACACCGTCCGGCGGACGGCCGGCGCGTGGACCCCGGCGGTGCACGCCGTGCTGCGGCACCTGGAGGCCGCCGGGTTCGATCGGCGCCGCGCGCGCTCGGGCGTCGACACGACCTTGGACGACGCCGTGCGCGAACTCGCCGGCTTCCCGGAACGAACCGCCTGACCTGCGCTCGCCGGCGTCGGGTCGTGCGGGGGTAGCGTGCCGGGCATGGTTGTCGTACAAGCGCGTACCGCGGCGGGCGCACCGGTCACCCTGCAGTTCGCGCCGGGCGAGGTTCGGGTCACGGCGATGTCGCCCGCCCGCCAGCGGGCCCTGCGGGTGGCGTGCAGCCTGCTGATCGCCGCCTTCGCGCTGGCGGCTGTCGCGGTCAACGCCGACGTGCGGGGGTTGCCCGCGGTCGGCACCGGCTTGTGGGTCGCGGCGGGCGTCCTGGCGGTGGCGTGCGCGGCGGCCGGCGGGTGGTGGTTCGCGCTCGCCCGGGCCGACCGGCGCCGACCGGCCACGACTATCACCGCGCTGGACGTCGACTCGGCCCGCAGCGCCGCCGAGAAGGCGCGCACCTGCTCCGTGAAGGGCGATGTCTCGGGGAAGGGTAGGGCGATCGCCTCGCCCGTACGCCCGTCGATGCGCGTCACAC
>CAKUMG010001398.1 GCA_934667465.1 uncultured Actinoplanes sp.
GTGCACGTACGTGGTCTCCCACGCATTGGCCTCGGCGCCCGCGTCCAGGAATCGGGCCGCATAGCCGGCGGCGTCGTCGACCGGCTCGTCGCGGACGACCGTGCCGAGCTCGGCGGCGTACGCGTCGCTGCGGGCGAGCTCGCGCAGCGCGCGGTGCGAGGGCGCGCCGAAATTGCCGGGCACCTGCATAGCCAACCAGGCGCCGGCCGGCAGATCACTGATCCAGCCGGTCAACAATTCCCGATGGGCGGGAACCCATTGCAGTGCGGCGTTGGTGACAACGACATCGGTTTCCGCATCCGGTTTCCATTCGGCCAAGTCGCCCCGGAGGAATGCCGCCCGGCCTTTCGACGCCTTTGCTTTGATGATCATCTCATCGGACGAGTCGAGGCCCACGACGTGCGCATCCGGCCAGCGGGACGCCAATGTCCCGGTCAGTTCTCCGGAGCCACAACCAAGATCGATAACGGTACGGGGGTTCGCGGCGCCCACCCGCGCCACGAGGTCCGCGAAGGGGCGCGACCGCTGCGTGCCGTAGCGGTGGTAGACGGCGGGATCCCACACGAGCGCCTCCACGGTCAGCAAACCGTACGTCCGTACTTTTTGCAGCGTACCACCGGGCGGTTAGTCTCAGGGGTGTGGAAAAGCGCAACTTCGGCCGGTGGGGCCGGGACGTCGGGGTAATCGGTCTGGGTGCCTGGCAGCTGGGTGCCGACTGGGGCGAGGTGACCGAGGAGGACGCGCACGCGACCCTCGGGGCCGCCGTCGACTCCGGGGTGACGTTCATCGACACCGCCGACGTCTACGGCGACGGGCGCAGCGAGCAGGTCATCGGCAGCTTCCGCAAGGAGCACCCGGGCCTCACCGTGGCGACCAAGATGGGCCGCCGGATGGCGCAGGAGCCGGGCAACTACACGCTCGACAACTTCCGGGCCTGGACCGACCGCTCCCGCGCCAACCTCGGCATGGAGACGCTCGACCTGGTCCAGCTGCACTGCCCGCCGACGCCGGTCTTCAGCAGCGACGAGGTCTACGACGCGCTCGACACCCTGGTGCAGGAGAAGCGCATCGGGCAGTACGGCGTGAGCGTCGAGAAGGTCGACGAAGCGCTCGCCGCCATCGCCCGCCCGGGCACCGCCAGCGTGCAGATCATCGTCAACGCGCTGCGCCTCAAGCCCCTCGAGCGGGTCCTGCCCGCCGCGGCCGAGGCCGGCGTCGGCATCATCGCCCGCGTCCCGCTCGCCTCCGGGCTGCTTTCCGGCCGCTACGACGAGCACACCACGTTCGCCGCCGACGACCACCGCACCTACAACCGCCACGGCGAGAGCTTCGACGTCGGCGAGACCTTCTCCGGCGTCGACTTCACCACCGGCCTCGAAGCGGTCCGCCGCCTGCGCCCCGCCGTCCCGGACGGCGTGACGATGGCCCAGTTCGCCCTCCGCTGGCTGCTCGACCACCCCGCCGTCACCGTGGTCATCCCGGGCGCGCGCAACGCCGGCCAGGCCCAGGGCAACGCCGCCGCGGCCGCGCTGCCCCCGCTGCCCGAGGCGGCGCACGCCACGGTCCGCGAGGTCTACGACGAGCTGATCCGCCCCCAGGTCCATGACCGCTGGTGACTTCCGCCCCGGCGGCGACCACCCAGCCGGCGACCGTCACCATCCAGGCGACCGTCCGGCCGGTGACCGCCACACCGGCGACCGCCACCCCGGCGACCGTCCGGCCGGTGACCGCCACCCCGCCGACGGGCCTCCCGCGCCGGGTCGGAGCACCCCTCCGCCCCGGCCGGCCCGCGGCACCGGCATCCCCCAGGCGGGCGGCCACCCTCAGGGCGGCATCTCCCAGGCGAGCGGCCACCCTCAAGGCGGCATCCCCCAGGCGAGCGGCCACCCTCAAGGCGGCATCCCCCAGGCGAGCGGCCACCCTCAAGGCGGCATCCCCCAGGCGAGC
>CAKUMG010001399.1 GCA_934667465.1 uncultured Actinoplanes sp.
GCGTCGGAGTCGTCGGACTGGTCCTCCCACGCGACGTAGATGTCCGCGTCGATCGGGCCGTCGCCGCCGGCCAGCTCGGCCAGCCCGCGCAGCGCGCCGCCCAGCTGGTCGAAGCTCACCGCGGCCGAGGCCACCCGGGAGTCGCCGCGCTCGGCGACCACGAAGCGGCAGCCCGCGACGTCGGTGGTGTGCAGGGCGGTGAGGCCCTTGTTGCCGTAGTAGCGCCGGTAGAGCACCTCGAGCATCGCGGTGTTGTCCAGCTCGGGGCGCGGCAGGCGCTGGCCGAGCAGCCGGACCAGCGGCTCGGTGCTGCGGACCATCGCGGCGATGCGCTCACCGCGGTCCGGCGCGTCCGGCTGCTCGTCGAGGGCGCGCAGGTGGCGGCGCACCCCGGCGTAGACCTCGGCGCGGTTGCGGCGCAGCAGCGGCTGGGCGAACCACGCGAACGCGACGCCGCGCGCCAGGTCGGCCACCACCGGGAAGCGGACCTGCGTCGCGGCGACCAGGCGCTCCAGGGCGAGCCCGGCGGACTCGCGCAGCGCCTCCTCCGGCGGGGACTCGCGCAGCCAGGACCGCAGCACCGTCGTGACGACCGTGACGTCGGCGGACGCGCGCTGCAGGGCCAGGAAGATCCGGAACACCGCGGACTCGAGCTCGGCGGAGCGCTCCAGGTCGGCCACGCCGTAGTTGCGCAGCGCCTTGGTCAGCCGCGCCTGGAACGAGGCCGGCAGCCCGGCCCGCTCGACGTCGAGGCTCTGCAGGTAGGTGTGGAAGAACTCGCGGGCGCTGTGCACGTGGGTGTCGCTGCCGGCGTCCTCGCCGGCGGGCCGGTTGCGGCTCAGCTCGGCCAGGTCGGCGAAGACCCCGAGCAGCTCGACCTCCTCGGCGAGCGGGCGCTGCCCGGCCGCGGCGGCCTCCTTGCGGGCGCTCACATAGTCGCCGAGAACGCGCCGCTCGTCGACCGGGTCCACGTCGAAGCCCAGCAGCAGGCTGCGCAGGTCCTCCTGACCGCGGGCCAGGCGCACCCGGGCCGGGGCCCCGGCGTCGCCCGCGGGCAGGTCCAGCTCGACGTCGTCGCCGCCGGTGGTCTCCTCGTCCTCGGCGCCGTCGCTGACCGGCTCGAGCCGCAGCAGCGGGGCCCCGGTCTCGACCTGGCTGCCGACCGCGACGACGAGCTCCTTGAGCCGGGCCTTGAACGGCGCCCGGAGCACGTTCTCCATCTTCATGGCCTCGAGGACGACGACCGGCGCGCCGGCCTCGACCTCGTCGCCGACCGCGAGCGGGGTCGCGACGACCAGCGCGGGCATGGGGGAGCGCAGCACGCCGCCCTCGTCCCGGCTCACCCGGTGCGTCACCCCGTCGACCTCGACCAGGTGGATCGGCCCGTGCGTGCCGACGAGCAGCCGGTGGCGGCTGCCGTTGACGGTGATCTGGCCGGTGTGCGGGTCGAAACGCTCCAGTTCGACATCGGCCGTACGCACGTCGCCGCCCACCCGGGCGACCCGGGCGCGGTAGCTCGCGCCGCGCAGCTTCAGGTCGAGCGCCTGGCCACTGCGGTGCTGCACCTGCGGGCGCCCGCCGAACGCCGTCGACAGCAGGCGCTGCCGCTCGACGCGCTCCTCCTCCTCGTACGCCTCGATCGCCGCCGCCGCCAGCGCCACCGCGGAGTGCCGGTGCGAGACGAGCCGGCCCTCGCCGCGGACCCGGTCGATCCAGCCGGTGTCGGCGCTGCCGTCGATGACCTCGGGCTGGTCGAGCAGGTCGAGCACGAAGCTCTTGTTGGTCGCGCCGCCCTCGATCACCACGGTGGTCTCGGCCATCGCCCGGCGCAGCCGCGCGAGAGCCTCGTCGCGGTCCCGCCCGTACGCGATGATCTTGGCGATCATCGAGTCGAAGTCGGCGGGGATGGTGTCGCCCTCGCTGACGCCGGTGTCGACCCGGATGCCC
>CAKUMG010001400.1 GCA_934667465.1 uncultured Actinoplanes sp.
GGCGTGCAGACCGTCGCCGACGCCGAGCGCGTCGTCGGGGCCGGCGCGGACGCGGTCGTGCTGTCGAACCACGGCGGGCGGCAGCTCGACCGGGCGCCGGTGCCGCTGACCCTGGTGCCCGACACCGTCCAGGCCGTCGGCGACCGCCGCGGTCATGGTGGCGGTGTCGGCGGACGCGAGCACGTCGGCCGGCTTGGCGCCCATCTGCTCGGCCTTGGCCAGAGCGCCGGCGAGCGCCGGCCACGCCTTGTCCTGCAGGACCTGGTCTGCGAGCTCGCCCTGCAGGACCTCGCGCACGACTGGGGCGTAGCGGTCCTCGGGCGGCCGTGCCGCCTCCGGCGCCGCGGTGGTGGCCGTCGTGCCGGCGTCGGCGGGTCCGCCCGGCGTGGCGGTCTGCAGGGCCGGGTCGATGAGGGGGCCGACCTCGCCGAGGGCGGCGGACGGTGTGTGGGTGTCGCGCAGGGAGTCGTAGCGGTCCATCGCGTCGGGGTGCAGCGTGCGCAGCCGGTCCTCGGCGACGGATGCTGCGACGGCGGCGTCCGGGAGGGTGTCGGCGAGGGGGAGCGCGGCGGACCAGGCGGCCAGGGCCTGGTGGCTGTCGGCGTGGAGCGCCACGGCGGGGTCGAGCATCGGCGCGAACGTCTCGCGGGCGGCGGTGTGTTGCTGCTTGACGACGATCAGCGGCACGACCTCGCGCATCGCCTCGACCGGGCTCAGCCCGTCGCGCAGCGCGTCGTAGCGGGTCATGGCGTCCGGGTGCAGCTCGCGCAGTCTCGCCTCCGCCCGGCCGGCCACGAGTTCGGCCTCCGGGTCGTCCTCGCGGTGCGGCTGGGCGCTGACCCAGGCCAGCAGCGCGGTGCGGCTGTCGGCGTTCCGGCCCTCGTCGCGGCCGAGCATCGCGTTGTACGCCTCCCGCTTGGGGTCCAGCACCGTCCCGGCCTGGTCGAGGTCGCCCGGCTGGAGGTCGCCGGCGCCCTGCTCGTTCGCTGTCAGGCGCTGGGTGAGCCAGGTCCGCAGGCGCACCGCGAGGTCGGCAGCGGCCAGGGCGCCGGTGATGTAGTGCCCGACGCCGCGGGCGGCGTCGCTGGTCGGGGTCTCGTGCTGGTCGTGCATGTCGTCCATGAGGTCTCCTGCGGTCGCGGGGCGAGGGGTCCTGCTGGCTGGTGCGGCTGGGTGAGGGGGTCAGCCGCGGGAGGGCGGCCACCAGTCGGCGGGCGCCGAGGTGGGGGCCAGCCGGTCGGTCTCGGGCGGGCAGTGCCGGGTGGGGTCGCACTCGGCGAACGGCCCGGCCGCCGCGGTGAGGATCGGCAGCTGGTGATCGAGGTGGCTGGCGTACCAGGTGCTCATGCCGAGCAGCGGGTCCAGGCGCAGCGACGACGGGACGGCGAGCACCGGCTCGGCCAGCTCGCCCGCGGTGCGCTGCAGCCGCTCCTCCTCGGGGATCGACACCGCGTGCTTGACGTGCACCACCCCGGTGACCTCGTCCAGGTCGGAGCCGTACACCGGGAACCGCGAGTTGCCGGACTCGACGGCCGCGGCGGGGACGAGTCCCGCGCCGTAGCGGCCGCCTTCGCCGTGTCCGTCCCCGCCGCGGAGTCTGCCCGGGCGGGGGCCGGGGCGGCGGCTTCGGCCTTGGAGAGGTGGAGCTCCAGCAGCCGCCACTCACCTTCCCGCCGCAGGAACACGCCGGACACGCGCAGCCACTGCGGCTCGCCCCCGGCGCCCACCACCGGCAGCAGCTCCATGTGCGTGGCGAACCATCCCAATCCCCCTTCGCGCGTGGCCGCCTGCACCCGCAGGTCCGGCGTGCGCGCCACGGCTCCCGTGGGCAGCCGCAGGGTCGCCAGCGCGTCGGCGATGCCCTGGGGGCCAAAGCGGGGGCGCCCGTCGTTGAACTGCACCCCCATCACGTGCGCGTCCGCCGACGGGGCCAGGGCCGCCAC
>CAKUMG010001401.1 GCA_934667465.1 uncultured Actinoplanes sp.
GTCCCCGCCCGCAAACGCGGGGTTCGCCGCGTCGACCTTTGCGCGGGGGCAGTCCACACGCCACTTGCCCTGGTACGACCCCAGCGAGACAGCGACCTCCGGCGTCTTCCAGAAGCAGTAGCCGCCGTCCCTCCCGCCCAGCGCGTACAGGCGGAACGCGTAGCTCTTCTTCTCCTCCAGCCCCTCGCAGCGGTGCTCCGCGTCGGGGCCGCTGTAGACGGTGGCGAGGGCGGCCTCCTTCGCCTCGTCGATGAGCTGCTCGACCGGGTCGGTGCGCAGGTAGCGCAGCGCCAGCTGGATCGCGTCGACGCGGCCGTCGGCGATCAGGTCGTCGACCATGCGGTGGCGGGCGCGGGCGCCGGCGACCTCGTAGAACGTGCTGCGGCAGCCGTACGGGCGGGCCGCGCCGACGACGCTCTTCCAGGTGAGGGGGGCGCCGGGGCGGGAGGCGAGCAGTTCGGTGACCGCGCGGTAGTAGACGATCTTCGTCTGCCAGTGGTTGCGGCGGGGCGACTTGTTCGCGGCCAGCCGCTGGTACCAGTCGCCGATGACGGTGGGCGGGAACTCGTGGGTGATCAACGTGGACATCGGGTGTCCCTTCCGGGTCGGCGTTCGGCGAGTAGAGCGTGGCGGTCGGGGCGGCGGAACCGCATCACGTGTTCACGTGGTCCTGCGGGAACGGCCGGTGGCGGCGTCGAGGATGCGGCTCCAGCCGTCGGGCGGGCCGTCGCCGCACCAGGCGACCTGGCGGTCCGGGCGGACCAGGACCAGCGGGTGCGGCCAGCGTTTGCGCAGCTCGGGGTCGGCGACGGGCAGGTGGGTGACGGGGATGCCGCGGATGCAGGCGGCGGCGGCCAGGCGTTCGCCGGGGCGGCCGGGGGTGAGGTCGACGAGGGTGAAGCCGGTGCCGAGCCGGTCGTGCAGGTGGCCGCCGTCGGCCGTGCGTACCGCGGGCAGGCGGGTGCCGGGCTGCGGGGCGCCGCCCGCGCAGGCCGGGCCGGTGCCGGCCAGGTCCACCTGGGGTGCTTCCGCGGCGATGGTCTCGGCCAGCATTTCGCGGGAGGCACCCGCCGCGGTCAGCCGGGTGAAGCGGTTCCGGCTCTCGCCGGAGCGGGCTGCCAGCTCGTGGTCGACCAGGGCCTGCCTGCGGCGCTCCTCCCCGTAGCCGGCCAGCAGCGCCGGCCCGCCCCAGCCCTGCACGGCCGCGGCGAGCCGCCAGCCGAGGCCGGTTGCGTCACCCACGCAGGTGTCGAGGCCGCCGGTCGCTGCCGGGAACCGGTGGGCGGCCTCCCCGGCCAGGAACACCGTGTCCCGCCGGTACACCGTCGCGACCTGCGGCGACTCCTGCGCCTGCGCGACGGCGGTCACCTCGTCGACGTCCAGGCCCAGCCGCCCGGCCAGCAGCGCCGCCGGGTCGGCCACGTCGTCGTCGTGGGAGATGACGAGGTCCGCGATCCACAGGGCCGCGTCCGGGCGCCAGGTGAGGGTGATGCCGGGGGCGATGACGGTACGCGGGTGCGGCGCCGCCGGTCCGAGCGACGCGCACCGGAAGGACACCGTCCAGTGCGGCGCGGGCGGGGCCGGCCGGTCCACGCCGATGCCGAGGCAGCGGCGGACGGTGCTCTGCGCGCCGTCGCACCCGGCCACGTACGCGGCGGACATCGCGTGCCGGCGCCCGGTGCGGCCCTCGTGCAGCACGGCGGTCGCCGCCTCGCGCTCGGGCCACAGGCCGGCCAGGGTCCACCCCTCCCGCAGGTCGACCAGGGGATGCTCGCGCGCCGCGGCCCGCAGCCCGGCGGTCAGGACGGCGGAGGGCAGCAGACAGTACGGCTCCACGGGCGCAGCCCCGTCCTCGGCCCCGGCGTGCGCGTGCCCCAGCTCGGTCACCGACGGCAGCGACGTCACCGCCACCGGGGGCCGGCCGGGCCGCGGCGACCACGCG
>CAKUMG010001402.1 GCA_934667465.1 uncultured Actinoplanes sp.
ACCCACGACCTCCTGCGCCGGCTCGCCGACGGCACCCTGCTGTCCCCGGCCTCGACGCGGTTCCTCCTGCAGATCCTCCGCTCCCCCACCGGCTACCACGACGGCATCCGCCGCACCATGTCGTCGGCGGAACGCACCCGCATCGCCACCAAACACGGCGCCGACTTCGACGCGGCGGGCGCAGCACGGCACGAGGCCGGCCTCATCTTCGGGCAGGACGGCACACCACGCCTGACGTACGCCCTCTTCGCCCACGCCCTCGGCGACCGCCACAACTACGGCTCCACCCACCCGGCCGTGGAGGCCCACGCCGTCCTCGGCCGAGCCATGCTCGACAGCCTGGCCTCATGACACTGCGCCCTCTCCTGAGCACCCTCGCCTGGGCCCAGGGGTGGCCGGCTGGCTCGTGACATCCTCGCGTGTGTCGCGAGGATGTCACGGCTGCAGCCGACCCCGATTCGCTAACCGTGCGGTAGCAGGAACCCAGCTACCCCCAGGCCAAGAACAAAGCCGACGATCAGGCACGTCAATGCCAGCCTCGCCAGCGAGGACAGATCGGAGAGCACCTTCATCTCCCGCCTCCGCTCGGCAGGCGGAGCGGGCTTTCTCCGCGGCGAATCATGCCCGTCGGACTTCCCGGTAATCGTTGATCGGCTGGTGCGCTGGTACCGTAGTGCATGATTGCCGCCCTTTGCGAAGAGACGCGCGTGATCATGCTGAGCCGATGTGTCCGCATCGGCTCAGCTTTTTTGGGGACCGCTCTCGTTGTCGAGAAGATCAGCCCCCGCCGCCGTTGCGCATGATCGAATTGCGCGACGTCGACCGGTGACATCGAACGAAGGTCGCGGAAGTGCGCGCTTCGATTTCCGATGCCACGTCGCTACCCGGTGATCGGCTACGTTTCCGCGGACAGCAGCATTCTGGACCGCGCCCTCGAAGTTCGCCTGAAGCGCCAGGAATTACTGTCCCCGGATTCAGCTCCGGACTTTCTGGTCATTCTGGACGAGGCGGCGCTCCGCCGAACAGTCGGTGGGGCCACAGTCATGCGACACCAGATAAGTCATCTGATGGAGATGACATCCAAGAACGTCATCACTCTGCAGGTGGTTCCGTTCTCGGCCGGCGTCCACCCCGGCATGCTGAGCGGTTTCATGATCCTCGAGTTCGCCGGGAGCGACGAGCCCGGGTTCCCCTCGGCCATACCGAGCATCGTCTTCCACGAGACACCGTCGGGGGCCGATTTCGTGGATCAGGAGCCCGTGGTGCAGCAATACCAGCAGAGCCTTGCCCGAGTTCGATCGTCAGCCCTGTCCGAACCGGACACGCTCGACCTGCTCACAAGATCATGAGGGAGCTGTAGGCTGTTCGCGCAAACTTGCATTTTAAACACGGAGGCACAACATGACACAAGATCTCGTCGCCCAGCTCGATTGGCAGACCTCGAGCCGGTGCGCCGCGCAAAACTGCATTCAGGTCGCCGATGCCGGCAATTCGATGGTCGCCCTCAGGGATTCGAAGAACCCCGATGGCGGAGTCATGCTCTACACCGTCGCTCAATGGCGTGATTTCATCGCCGGCGTCGAGGTCGGCGACTTCGACGACCTCCTGCACTGAGCTTTCGATCATCAGCGACGCGGGAGGCGACGCCCTCCCGCATCGCCCAAGGGCTCGGCGACCGCCACAACTACAGCTCGACCCACCCTGCCGCGGAGGTCCACGCGGCGCCCCGGCGCGCCATGCTCGCTGAAACATGACAGAGGCTCGCGCAGATATGACATCGATGGGCGTGGACATCTTGTCCTGGGTGGACAAACATGCCTAGGTATGACGGATCGGCGCGAACGTTCCCAGTCCACTCGCCGCGCTTTCCTCACCGCCACCGCGGCGGCCGCGGCTGTGCCCGTGATCGGGTCGGCTGCGCGGGCCGCGCCGGGTGGGGG
>CAKUMG010001403.1 GCA_934667465.1 uncultured Actinoplanes sp.
CGGCCAGCAGCGACTTGCCGAGCGCGGTGCTGTAGGCGGGCAGCCGGCGGCCGATCCTGCTGTACGGCCGCAGGTACTGACTGGACTCGCGGGTGGCCAGGTAGACCACGTCCGGGCCGTCCAGGCGTCCGAAGTGGAACGTCTCGTCGACCTTCTCCCGCAGCTCCTCCAGGAACGGCAGGACCAGCGGCAGGAACGGGTCGGTGTCGAGGTAACTGGTGCCGGCCAGCAGCGCGCGGATGCCGATCCCGTACAGCGAACCGGACGAGTCGACGCGCACCCAGCCGTACTTGACCAGCGTGCGCAGCAGCGCGTGCAGGCTGCTCCGGGGCACGCCGAGCGCCTCGGACAGCTCGCGCAGCCGGGCCGGCCGGTTGCGCCGGGCGGCCAGCAGTTCGAGCAGCTCGACCGTCCGAGCGGCCGATTTCACTTCCCGCACACCGGCGGCATCGTCGAGAGGCTCCGTCACGAGGTCCGATCATAGTCCATGTCTACGTATGTGGACAAGTTTAGCTTCTTGTTCGAGCATGTAGACGGATGCCACCATGCTGAACATGGCTGAGGACCGGATCACCCGCATCACGATCACCCCCGTGGCCTTCCACGACCTGCTGCTGCTCAACACGGTCGGCGTTCACGAACCGTTCGCGCTGCGCGCGGTAGTCGAGGTGGAGGCCGCGGACGGCCTGCTCGGGCTGGGCGAGACCTACGGCGACGAGGCACACCTGGCCCGGCTGCGCGCGGCCGCCGACGCTCTGATCGGCACCGGGATCTTCGACCTGAACGACGCGGCCGACCGGGTCACCCGCGTGCTCGCGAAGGACACCGGCGGGCACGGCATGAGCGGCATGGTGACCGGCTCCAGCACGGCCGACCGGGTGCTGTCCCCGTTCGAGGTGGCGCTGCTCGACCTCCAGGGGAAGACCGTCGGCCGCCCGGTCGTCGTATCTGCTCGGCGGCGCGGTGCGCGACCGGGTGGCGTACAGCGGCTACCTGTTCTACAAGTGGGCCGGCCACCCCGGCCGGCCGGACGACGACTGGGGCGCCGCGCTCGACCCGGACGGCATCGTGCGACAGGCCCACCGGCTCATCGACGGGTACGGGTTCGGCGCACTCAAGCTCAAGGGCGGCGTCCTCCCACCGGCGCAGGAGGTCGACGCGATCCTGGCGCTCCGCGCGGCCTTCCCCGACCTGCCGCTGCGCCTCGACCCGAACGCGGCCTGGACCGTCGAGACGTCCGTCAGGGTCGGCGAGGCACTGGCCGGCGTCCTCGAATACCTCGAGGACCCGACGCCCGGCATCGACGGGATGGCCGAGGTCGCCCGCCGGGTGCCGATGCCGCTGGCCACGAACATGTGCGTGGTCGCGTTCGGCGACGTGCCGCCGGCCGTGCGCGCCGGGTCGGTCGCGGTGATCCTCTCCGACCATCACTTCTGGGGCGGGCTGCGCCGCTCCCAGCTGCTCGGCGGACTGTGCCGTACCTTCGGCCTCGGATTGTCCATGCACTCGAACTCGCACCTGGGCATCAGCCTGGCCGCGATGACGCACCTCGCGGCCGCCACCCCGAACCTCGACTACGCCTGCGACACCCACTGGCCGTGGAAACGCGCGGACGAGGACGTGATCGAGCCGGGCGTGCTCTCCTTCGCCGACGGCGCGGTCGCGGTGCCGTCCGGGCCCGGGCTCGGCGTCGAGCTGGACCGCGACGCGCTCGGCCGGCTGCACGAGCAGTACCTGACCTGCGGCCTGCGCAGCCGGGACGACACCGGCTACATGCGGTCGATCGACCCGTCCTACACCGCGGTGTCGCCGCGATGGTGACGCCGCTGCGGGTCGTGCAGACCGACCGGATCATGGACCGCTACCGCGACGTGCTCACCGCGGCCGGCACGCACCACTGGACGTTCGCCTCCGGCTTCACGTTCCACCACGGCC
>CAKUMG010001404.1 GCA_934667465.1 uncultured Actinoplanes sp.
GCTGGCGCCGGATCTCGTGACCCCAGCGGTCCAGGTCCGGCGTCCCGCGGCTGAGCTCGACCGCGAGCCGGGCCTGGGCCCGTTGGAGCCGGCGGACGGCCGTCCGGGCCCGCCGGCCGCCCCGCGCCCGGGCGTGGGACCGAGCGCTGGCCCGCCGCGACCCGGCCCGGAGCACCTGCCGCTCGGCGGGCGTGATCAGCTCGGGGTCGTCGATCCGGGCGAGCTGCTCGGAGTAGTAGTCCGCCTCGCTGTCGTGCGCGGCGCGGACGAGCAGCCAGATGGCCACGAGCGGCGGCACGCCCTTGAGGAGCAGCACCGCGAGCAGGGCCACCGCGCCGTTGCCCAGGCCGTCCCGCAGCAGCGGCGAGTTCCAGAGGACGTGCGAGGCCCAGGCGCCGGTCAGGGCGAGCGCGGCCGCGCCGATCCGGGTGCGCAGCGTGCGCCCACCGCGTACGACCAGATAACCCACACCCGCGCCCGCCAGCGCGGTGAAGAGGGTGTGGCTCCACACGCCGGAGACGAAGCCGCGCAGCAGGAATGTCGTGATCACCGGCTCGACGTCGTCGCCGCGGCCGGCCAGCGCCACCGCACCCATGGCATAGACGATGTCCTCGACGATCTGGAAGCCCAGCCCGACCATCGCGCCGTAGACGACGCCGTCCAGCACGCTGTTGACCTGGTTGCGGGCGATCAGCACGATCGCCACCACGCCCAGCGCCTTGGCCGTCTCCTCGACCGTCGGGCCGGCCAGCGCGGCGCCCCACTCCGCGGCGAACGTCGGCGAGGCCACCTTGGCGATGATGTCGTCGAGCGCACCGCTGGCCGGGATCGACACGGACGTGGCCACCAGGCCACCCCACGCGAACGCGACGAGCAGCAGCGACGGCGGTTCGCGCTCGAGGAAGTCGAGCTCCCGGACGGCGAACCAGAACGGGAGCGCGAGCAGGGCGAAGAGGGCCGAGGAGCAGAGCAGGGCGATGGGGTACGAGCTCGCGTACTGCACCGCGATCGCGCCCATCCGCACCCCGCCGGCGACCAGCAGGGCGAGCACGATCCAGAAGGCCGGCAGGCGCAGCACCCCACGGTCGGGTGCGGCTCCCGGCTGCACAGGGGCGCTCCGCTCGCTGCGCAATCGGGGCTCGGCGGTCATCCGGGCGGCTCCGCCGAGTAGCGCAGCGTCCGGGTGCTCACGTCGATGGCGGGCAGGAAGCGGCCCAGGTCCAGGTCGGCGCCGCTCACGGTGACCTCGATGGTGCGGCCGTCGGCGACGAAGACGGCGTACCGACCGCCGCGCCCGGGTCCGCTGTATCCACCCTGGAGCCCTTCGAGGCCGCCCTCGGTGGCGACGGCGAGCTCGGTGCCGGTGACCTGGTAGCCGGGGGTGCCGGTGATCCGGCCGCGGAGCCGGTCGAGCGCCGACCGCAGCGTGCCGTCGAAGGACTGCACGCTGATCAGGTAGCGGACCGGGCCGAGGCGGAACAGCACGGTGCCGTCGTCGTCGGCGGGCCGGGTCTCGGAGAGGTCGATGCGGGCCCCGGGCGGCGGCACGACGCTCACCCCGCCGCCGACGTCGTACGGCCGGTCCGACGGGACCGAGCGGTCCGCGGGCAGGGAGTGGTTGAGGGCGGGCAGGCCGAAGGCGAGCCCGCCGAGGGTCGCCACGACCCCGCATGCACCGAGGAGATTGGTCAGCTGACGCCGAGTGACCCTCCCCATCCCCATACGCTAACGGGCGGTGGCAGGATCCTCACTGTGGGAGAGGTTATGTCCGCTTAATCCGAATGTTCGATAAGGTGCACCGCCGGCACCGCGGCAGTCAGCCACACGCCGTTCTCGCTGCGATGGAACACGTGCCCGGCCGCGGCCATGGCGGCGGTGTCCACCCGGAGGATCACCACGTCCGTGGACCTCCGCCGGCCGACCTTGGTGGCC
>CAKUMG010001405.1 GCA_934667465.1 uncultured Actinoplanes sp.
GCCGGGCCCGCATCGACCGCCCGCTCTGTGCCGCTTTGCCCCGCAATGCCCGCTTCATTTGCGCTGCCTGCGCTGCCTGCGCTGCCCGCATTGCCTGCGCTGCTTGCGCTGCTTGCGCTGCCCGATTCGCCCGCGCTGCCCGGCGCCGTGCCGGTTGTTCCTGCGCCGGGTGGTGCCGGTGGTTCGAGGACCTGGCCGGTGCCGAGCAGGACGGCGCCCGCGTGGGCGAGGGGGATGATCTCGCCGGCGGCACCCCCGCGCGCCGGGATCGCCGGGACGACATCCGCGTCGAGCAGGGCGATCAGGTGCGCGCAGAGTTCGGGGGAGACCCTGGCGGCCGGGTGCAGGAACGTGCGCAGCCGGACCGCGAGCAGCGCCCGCGCCTCGTGCCGCCGCAGCCACGGCGCCGACCCGACGGCCCGCCCGGCCATCAGCGTATCCTGGTGGCGGGCCTGGGCCGCGGCGTCGAGGCGGGTGCCGGCGAGCGCGCCCATGCCGGTGTTCACGCCGTAGACGGGCTGGTCGCCGGCCAGGGCGGCCAGGACCTCGCGCCGGTTGGCGGCAAGCGCCGCGACCAGGGACTCTGCAAGATCAACTTTGACGGCGCCGAGGGCCAGGCGCTCGATCGCGGCCCGGTCCAGGTCGGCCGCGCGCTCGATGATCACCGGTACCGCAGCATCGTGCCCACGCCGGCGGCCTCGGCACGGGTCAGGATGAGGTGGGCCAGGGCGACGTCGAGGATCGACAGGCCCCGGTGCCAGAAGAGGATCCGCTCGTCCGGGCCCTCCCGGCCCGGCTTGCGCCCGCTGACGATCTCGCCGATCTGCGCGTGCAGCGACCGCTCGGTGAGCCGCCCGGTGTCGACGTGCGCGCGCAGCGCCCCGAAGCGGCCGGACCGGGACTCGGCCCAGTCGTCCACGACCACCTTGTCCATCACGTCGAGCAGGTCGATTTCCACTGCACTGATCGTGCCGTACGGGACGACGAACGCGCCGGGTTTCACCGCCGCCGTACGCAGGAGTGGTGTAGGAGTCTCCAGGCGCGACGCCTCGACCAGGATGTCCGCGTTCTCGTACGCCTCGTCGGCGCTCGCGACGACCCGTACGGGAGTGTCGGTGACCCTCCGCAGTTGCTCCGCGAACGCCGCCCGCGACTCCGGCCGGCGGCTCGTGACCCGGATCTCCTCCAGCGGGAAGAGGCTGTCGAGCATGGTGACGTTGGAGAACGCCGTGCCGCGCGCGCCGACATGGCCGAGGATCTTCGAGTCGGGCCTGGCCAGATGCTTCGCGCCGACCGCGGTCATCGCGCCCGTGCGCATCTCGGTGATCAGCGTCGCGTCCAGGATCGCCAGCGGCACCCCGGTCGCCGGGTCGTACACGGTCATCAGGGCCAGTTCGCTCGGCAGCCCGAGCCGATAGTTGCCCACGAAGTCGCCGACGACCTTGACCCCGCTCAAACCATGATCACCGTACGTGCCGACGTGCCCGCGCAGCACATTGAAGTGCCCGGCGCCCCCGTTGTCCGGCACCAGATGCGTCCGCGGCTCGAAGACGGTCCGCCCGCGCCCGTGCGCCTCCACCACGTCCTCGACGGCCGCGATCGCATCGGCGGGCCCGAGCCCCAGCGCATCGATGTCGGGCCCGGACAGGAACCGCAGCCGGATCTGCTCCATGATCCCAACCTATCCAGATCGCGCACACCCGGCACGCCGGCAGCACGTGTCCGCCGCCCGGCGTGGTCATCTTCACGCCGCAGGGCCTCCGCTTGGCTGTCCGCGCGGCTCACTTTCGGCGCCGCGCGCCGGTCCGCCCGCTCGCGCGGTCGCGCGCCGGTCCGCCCAGTGGCGCCGGTCCGCCCGGTGACGTGCCAGTTCGCCCGCTCAGGTCGCTGCGGGGCCCGGCTTCGTTCGCCCGCCGGCTCGGTCGCTGGC
>CAKUMG010001406.1 GCA_934667465.1 uncultured Actinoplanes sp.
ACCGTGGATACGCCCGCCATGATGGCCAGGTCGGTGTAGATGACGCCGGCGCCCTTGCAGGTCGGGCAGGCGCCCTCGGAGTTCGCGCTGAACAGGGCCGGCTTGACGCCGTTGACCTTGGCGAACGCCTTGCGGATCGGGTCGAGCAGCCCGGTGTAGGTCGCCGGGTTGCTGCGCCGCGAGCCGCGGATCGCGGTCTGGTCGACGGACACCACGCCGTCGCGTTTGCCCACCGAGCCGTGGATCAGCGAACTCTTGCCCGAGCCGGCCACGCCGGTGACGACGACCAGGGTGCCGAGCGGGATGTCGATGTCGACGTCGCGCAGGTTGTGGGTGGCGGCGCCGCGGATCTCCAGGGTGCCGGTGGGCGTCCGGACCCTGTCCTTGAGCGAGGCGCGGTCGTCGAGGTGGCGGCCGGTGACGGTGCCGCTGGCCCGCAGCCCTTCGACCGTGCCCTCGAAGCAGACCGTGCCGCCCGCGGTGCCCGCGCCGGGACCGAGATCGACCACATGGTCCGCGATCGCGATCGCCTCGGGCTTGTGCTCGACGACCAGCACCGTGTTGCCCTTGTCGCGCAACTGCAGCAGCAGGTCGTTCATCCGCTGGATGTCGTGCGGGTGCAGGCCGATCGTGGGCTCGTCGAACACGTACGTGACATCGGTGAGCGACGACCCGAGGTGCCGGATCATCTTCACCCGCTGTGACTCGCCGCCCGACAGCGTCCCGGCGGGGCGCTCCAGGCTGAGATAGCCGAGACCGATTTCGACAAACGACTCGAGGGTACGGCGCAGCGTGGCGAGCAGGGGCGCGACGGAG
This sequence comes from uncultured Actinoplanes sp., assembly GCA_934667465.1. Taxonomy (GTDB): domain Bacteria; phylum Actinomycetota; class Actinomycetes; order Mycobacteriales; family Micromonosporaceae; genus Actinoplanes. The sequence continues at coordinate 817 of CAKUMG010001406.1, forward strand.
GGCTCACTCAGCCCGCGGATCCATCCCGCCAGGTCGCTGATCTGCATCGCGCACGCATCGGCGATGCTGATCCCCTTGATCTTCGACGACCGGGCCGCGGCGCTGAGCCGGGTGCCCTCGCAGTCGGGGCAGACGGTGAACGTGACGACCCGCTCCACGAACGCGCGGATGTGCGGCTGGAGCGCGTCGACGTCCTTGGCCAGGTACGACTTCTGGATCGACGGGATCAGACCGGAATAGGTCAGGTTGATGCCGTCGATCTTGATCTTCGTCGGCTCCTTGTGGAGCAGGTCGTGCAGTTCCTTCTTGGTGAACTTGCCGATCGGCTTGTCCGGGTCGAAGTAGCCGCAGCCGCGGAAGATGCGGCCGAACCAGCCCTCCATGCTGTAGCCCGGGATCGTCAGCGCACCCTCGTTGAGCGACTTGCTGTCGTCATAGAGCTCGGACAGATCGATGTCGGACACCGAGCCGCGGCCCTCGCAGCGCGGGCACATGCCGCCCGTCACGCTGAACGTGCGCCGCTCCTTGACCGTCGTGCCGCCCTTCTCGACGGTGACGGCGCCGGCACCCGAGATCGAGGCCACGTTGAAGGAAAAGGCCTGAGACGATCCGATGTACGGCTTCCCGAGCCGACTGAACAGGATGCGCAACATGGCATTGGCGTCCGTCGCGGTGCCGACCGTGGAGCGCGGATCCGCCCCCATCCGCTGCTGGTCCACGATGATCGCCGTGGTGAGCCCGTCGAGAACGTCCACGTCGGGCCGCGCCAGCGTCGGCATGAACCCCTGCACGAACGTGCTGTAGGTCTCGTTGATCTGCCGCTGCGAGTCGGCCGCGATCGTCCCGAACACCAGCGAACTCTTCCCCGACCCGGAAACCCCGGTGAACACGGTCAGGCGGCGCTTCGGCAGCTCGACGCTGATGTCCTTCAGATTGTTCTCCCGGGCACCATGAACCCGGATCAGGTCGTGGCTGTCCGCCACATGCGGCTGCTTGTCCGTCCTCGAGGCCATGCGCCGGCGTCCCCATCTGTCAGGCGGGCAGATCAGCCTCCGATTATGGCCCGCCCGGGCCCGCCGCGGTGCCCCCACCACCGAACCCGCCCTTTCGAAGG
>CAKUMG010001407.1 GCA_934667465.1 uncultured Actinoplanes sp.
CGCTGGGACCTGGTGATGCACGGCCTGCGCGACCTCGGCGTCACCGGGATCGTCGAGCTGGCCCCGGCCGGCACCCTCGCGGGGCTGGTCAAGCGGGAGCTCAAGGGCGAGGGCGCGCCCGAGATCGTCACCCTGAACACCCCGGACGATCTCGCCGCCGCCCGCGATCTGATCGCCCGGCACCACGCGTGACCGCCGGCATCGCTTACGAAGGAGCAGCACGATGACAGCGGGATCCCGCATCGTGGCGATGGGCCACTACCAGCCCTCGCGCGTGGTCACCAACGACGACCTTGCCAAGATCGTCGAAACCAACGACGAGTGGATCCGGTCCCGGGTCGGCATCGCCGAGCGGCGCGTCGCCGACACCGAGACCGTCGCCGACATGGCCGTCGCGGCCGCCGAGAAGGCGCTCGCCAACTCCGGCCTGACCGCGGCCGACATCGACATGGTCGTCGTCGCGACCTGCTCGTCGATCGACCGCTGCCCCAACGTCGCCACCCGGGTCGCCGCCCGGCTGGGCATCACCGCCCCGGCCGCGTTCGACCTCAACACGGCGTGCTCCGGCTTCTCGTACGGGCTGGCCACCGCCGACCACGCGATCCGCGCCGGCGCCTCGCGCCACGCGCTGGTCATCGGCGCCGAGAAGCTGTCCGAGCTGACCGACTGGACCGACCGCACCACCGCCGTGCTGTTCGGCGACGGCGCCGGCGCCGCGATCGTCACGGCCACCTCCGACGGCGAGCCGGACGGCATCGGCCCGGTGCTCTGGGGCTCGGCACCCGACAAGGGCGACGCGCTCAAGATCGAGGGCCGCCAGCCGTACATCAAGCAGGAAGGCCAGATTGTCTTCCGCTGGGCGACCACCGAGCTGGCCCCGTTCGCGCTGCAGGCCTGCGAGCGGGCCGGCGTGCGGCCGGAGGAGCTGGCGGCGTTCGTGCCGCACCAGGCCAACACGCGGATCATCGACGGCATCGTCAAGCGGCTGGGCCTCGGCCCCGACGTCGTGATCGCCAAGGACCTCGTCGAGTCCGGCAACACGTCCGCGGCGAGCATCCCGCTGGCGCTGTCCAAGCTGGTCGAGCGGCGCGAGGTGCCCTCGGGGGCGCCGGTCCTGCTGTTCGGCTTCGGCGGCGGCCTCACCTATGCGGGCCAGGTCGTCCGCTGCCCCTGACCGGGCACCCATGACCCCCGGGATCCCCGGGTTGCAAGCGCCCGGCGCCGCCTGAGGCGGAGCCGGTGTGTTCCGGAACCACCATCGAGAGGAAACACCCATGGCTACCCGTGAAGAGATCACGTCGGGCCTCGCCGAGATCCTGGAGGAGGTCGCCGGTGTGAACCAGGACGACGTCGCCGAGGACAAGAGCTTCACCGACGACCTGGACGTCGACTCGCTCTCCATGGTCGAGGTCGTGGTGGCCGCCGAGGAGAAGTTCGGCGTCAAGATCCCCGACAACGAGGTCCAGAACCTGAAGACCGTCGGCGACGCCGTCAACTTCATCGAGGCGAACCACTGACATGAGCAGCACAGACGTCGTCGTCACCGGGCTCGGCGCGACGACCCCGCTAGGCGGGGACGTCGCGTCCACCTGGGACGCCCTGCTCGCCGGCCGCTCCGGGGTGACCCCGCTCACCGCGGAGTGGGCCGCGCAACTCCCGGTCCAGATCGCCGCCCAGCTCGCCGTGGATCCGTCCGAGATCCTCGAGCGGGTTCAGCTGCGCAGACTCGACCGCTCCGAGGCGATCGCCCTGATCGCCGCGAAGCAGGCCTGGGCCGACTCCGGCCTGGCCGGCTCCGGGCTCGACCCGGAACGCCTCGCCGTCAGCATCGGCAGCGGGATAGGCGGTGCCACGACCCTGCTCAACCAGGACGACATCCTGGAGGCCTCCGGGCCGCGCCGGGTCAGCCCGCACACCGTGCCGATGCTCA
>CAKUMG010001408.1 GCA_934667465.1 uncultured Actinoplanes sp.
GCCCGGGAACGGGCACCGGTTTTTCGCGGTGACCCACGACGCGACCGGTGCCCGCGGGAGCACGCCCAGGCCGGCCACGCCGGAAGCGGGTATCTGCATCAAAGCTTGTCGAAATCCTCCGCGAGGAGCTGGAACAGCCGGTGGTCCTGCCACTCGCCGGCGATCCGCAGGTAGCGCGGGGCCAGGCCGAACGGCGTGAAGCCGTTGCGGGTGAGGACGCGCTGCGAGGCGTGGTTGTGGACGAGCGTGCCGGCCTCCATCCGGTGCAGGCCGGCCAGGCCGAAGACCAGGTGGGCGAACATGCGGACCGCCGTGGTGGCGACGCCGCGGCCGGTGCGCGCGTGGTCGACCCAGTAGCCGAGGTTGCCGGACTGGAACGGGCCGTGCACCACGTTGTTCAGGTTGATCCGGCCGGCGATCTCGCCGTCCTCCAGGATGACGTGCAGGATCGACGTGCCGCGCAGTCCCTCCTCGATCAGGCCGGCCTGCCCGGCCGCGGTGAAGTAGCCGTCCGGGCGGATGGGATCCCAGGGGGCCAGGTGGGCGCGGTTCGCGGTGAGCAGCGCGGCGAGCGCGGGCGCGTCCGCCACCGTGACGGGACGGGTGGTGATCTCGGCCATGGGCCATAGGGTAGGGCGGTGCGGATCGACTTCGCGGACCCGGCGCTGATCAGGGATCCCTATCAGGCGCTGGCGCAGCTGCGCGAGCGCGGGCCGGTGCGGTGGCACGCCGCCGACCGGATGTGGCTGGCCGCGAGTCACGCGACCGTGCAGACCGTGCTGCGCGACCGGCGATTCGGGCGGATCTGGCGGGATCGGGAGCCGGCCGCGCGGTTCGCGCCGTTCAACCTGCTGCACCGGCATCGGGACCCGGCCGTGTTCGCCGAGCCGGACCGGTTCGACGTGGGCCGCGACCCGAACCCGCACGTGGGTTTCGGCGCCGGGCTGCACTTCTGCCTCGGTGCGCCGCTGGCTCGGCTGGAGTTGCGGGCCGGCCTGGCCGCGCTGCTGGACGAGCCGCTGGAATTGTCGGCGGAGCCGGAGCAACGGCCGACGTTCGTGCTCCGGGCATATCGAAGGATCATGGTGAGACGATGACCCTGCGGCTGGCGGTGGCGCAGCCCGAGTGTGTGGCGCGCGAGGTGGCGGCCAACGCACGTGCCCATGCGGCGCTGGTCCGGCGGGCGGCGGACGCTCGCGTGGTGCTCTTTCCGGAGATGTCGCTCACCGGGTACGAACTGGACGCTCCCCCGCTGTCGCCGGACGACCCGCGGCTGGCGCCGTTGATCGAGGCGTGCCCGGAGACCGGCGCGGTCGCGCTGGCCGGGGCGCCGGTCGCGCCGGCCCGGTCCGCGTCCGGGAAGCACATCGGGGTCCTCGCCGTGGACGGGTCCGGGGCGCGGGTGGCGTACCGGAAGATGTTCGTCGGTGGTGCGGAGCCGGAGCACATGGCGCCGGGCACCGAGCCGGCCGTGATCGAGGTGGACGGCGTGCGGCTCGGCCTGGCCGTCTGCAAGGACACCGGCGTGCCGGAGCAGGCCGCGCGGACCGCCGCGTTCGGCATCGACGCGTACCTGGCCGGCGTGCTCGACCACGCGGACGAGCTGCACGTCCAGGACGAGCGCGCGCGGCGGATCGCGGCCGGCCACAACGTCTGGGTGGCGTTCGCGAGCTTCGCGGCACCGACCGGGTTCGGCTACCACGACGCGGGCGGCCGGTCCCGGATCTGGTCACCGGACGGCCGCGTGGTCGCGGCGGCGGGCCCCCGACCAGGCGATCTTGCCATTCACACCCTTGAATATGCAGGTTAACGGATGTTAAGTTCCCCGGATGGTCAGTGTCGCCATCGTGGGGGGCGGCCTCGGCGGGATAGCGGTCGCCGCGCTGCTCCGCAAGGCCGGGTTCACCGACATCGTGCTGCTGGAGCGCGC
>CAKUMG010001409.1 GCA_934667465.1 uncultured Actinoplanes sp.
GCGCAGGGCGAGCTGGGCGGTGAAGACGCCCGGCTGGGCCACACCCGCCGCCGCGGTGGCGGTGAGGGTGACCTTGATCTTCTGGGTTTTGCCCGGGGCCAGGGTGAAGGTCTGCGGGTCCGGGGTGAGCCAGCTGACGTCGCCCGCTTCCGTGCAGTCGCCGAGGCCGTCGAGGAGGGCGGCGTCGCTGTTGCCGACGAACGGGGTCACCGAGCCGCCGATGCGGTAGGTGCCGCACGCCGCGGCTCCGCGGTAGCGGGGTGCGGACATGGCCGGCAGGGCGCTCCAGGCGCCGGCGGCCGGGTCGAACCCGTACACCTGGCTGGTGACGCCCGACGAGTCGTTGGCCACGCCGCCCGCGACGACGAGGATGCCGCCCGCCGCCGTGGCCTGGCCGCCCCACATGTCGAGGGGGATGTCCGCGGCCGGGGTCCACTCGCCGCTCGCCGGGTCCAGCGAGTAGGTGGACTTGCCGCCGTCGTAGCCGCCGGCGCAGTAGACCTTGCCGCCGATGCCGCCGCAGTTGGCCCACGAGACCTCGCGCGGGTAGTTCGTCGTGGCCGTGAACGTCGTGGTCGCCGGGTCGAAGACGACGGTGTCGGCCGTGGAGGAGCATTCGCTGTCACGGCAGCCGCCGACCAGGTAGATCTTGCCTTCGACGACGGCGGAGCCCGCGGCCGAGGCGGCCTTGGGGTTGGTCACCGCGGGGGTGGACCAGGTGCCCGCCGCCGGGTCGAAGACGTCGACGGTGGCGACCGGCACGCCGCCCGGCCCCCAGCCGCCGAGCACGTAGAGCTTGCCGTCGACCGCGGCCGCGACGGCCCGGGACCGGCCGCTGGGCAGGTCCGGCAGCGCGGTCCACGCCCTGTCGGCGTACACGAAGGCCTTCCTCTCGTTGCCCGTCCCGCTGCCGCCGCCGACCGAGTAGACCTTGCCGTCGATGGCCGCTGCGGCGTTGTCGAAGATGGCCACCGGATAGTTCGGCAGCGCGGTCCACGAGTCCGCCGCCTTCGTGGCGGACGACGGCGCGGGGAAGGACGTTCCGGTCATGGCCGGGGTCAACCCCTTGACGCGTACGGTCGTCCCGGCCGCAGCCGTAGCGCGGAGTGCCTCGAAGCCCTGTGGCCGCTCGAGCACGTCCACCTCGGCAGGGGCGTTACCGGTGTTGGTGACCGTGACCGTGGTGCTGCGCGTGGTGCCGTGCGGCTGGTAGGACTTGACCTCGGTGGGCGTGACCGTCAGCCGGGCCGCCTTGAGCGCGTAGTCCGCCCGCTTGACACCGTTGGCGACCACCGTGACCGCCTTGGTCAGCGGCTGGTACGGCGCCTTGGCCGCGGTGAACGGGAGCGAGCCCACGGCGCTGGAGAACAGCCAGTAGAAACCGCCGGCCGCGGACGTGCCCTTGTCCGCCGGGGTGTCGTCGCTGGTGACCGTCACGCCGGTGAGGGCCGCGCCGGTGAGGGCGTCGGTCGTGGTGCCGACCACCAGTCCGCCCGGGATCGGGGTGCAGGCCCGGTTGACGACCTGGACGTCGTCGACCTGCCACCACCAGGCGTAGGAGCCCGCGTAGCGGAACCGGACGAGCGCGCTCGCGGCGCCGGCGGCCGGGGCCAGCGACACCTCCTCGTTGGCGGGTCCGCGGCGGCTGGCCGTCTGGTGCCACACATTGGTCCAGCTCGCGCCGCCGTCGACGGACACGTCGATGTCGGCCGGGCTGCTCAGCGCGTAGTAGTCGCTCTTGAAGCGCAGGAACGGCGAGGCGGCCGCGGAGAAGTCGAGTGCCGGGGTGACCAGGTCGGTGTCCTGGCTGACGCCGCCGCCGAGCTTGTCGCTGTCCACGATGGCAAAACCGCCACTGCCGCCCGTACGGTTGCCGCGGGCGCCCGCGTCGGTGAAGCCCCAGCCGCCGCCGTCGGTGCGGTTGACGAC
>CAKUMG010001410.1 GCA_934667465.1 uncultured Actinoplanes sp.
ACCGCGATGCGGTCGGCGTCGCGGACCGTGGAGAGGCGGTGGGCGATGGTGACGGTGGTGCGGCCGCGGGACAGTTCGTCGAAGGCGCGCTGCACGGCCCGCTCGGTCGACGTGTCCAGGGCGCTCGTCGCCTCGTCGAGCACCAGGATGCGGGGATCGCGCAGCAGCGTACGGGCGATGGCGATGCGCTGCTTCTCGCCGCCGGAGAAGCGGTGCCCGCGGGAACCGACGACGGTGTCGTAGCCGTCGGGCAGGGCGGCGATGAGGTCGTGGATCTGTGCGGCCCGCGCGGCCTGCACGATCTCGTCGTCGGTGGCGCCCGGGCGGGCGTACCGCAAGTTTTCCTTGATCGTGGTGTGCAGCAGGTAGGTCTCCTGGCTGACCACGCCGACGATGCTCGCGAGGTCGGCCGAGCGCAGGTCGCGGATGTCGATGCCGTCGATGGTGACCCGCCCGGCGTCGGGGTCGTAGAGCCGCGCGATCAGGGCCGCGATCGTGCTCTTGCCGGAGCCGGTCTCGCCCACCAGGGCCAGTGACGTCCCGGCCGGCACGTCGAGGGTGACGCCGGCGAGGGCCGCGGACTCCGCGCCCTGGTAGCTGAACGTGACGTCCTCGAACCTGAGGTGCCCGGCGACGCGCGCGGGGTCGACGGTCACGGGGTGCTCGGGCTCGTCCACCTCGACCGGCAGGTCCAGGTATTCGAAGATGCGGGCGAACAGGGCGAGCGAGCTGGTCAGCGACACCTGCACGTTGAGCAGGCCCATCAGCGGGCGGAACAGCCCGGCCTGCAGCGAGGTGAAGGCGACCAGGGTGCCGATGCTCAGCGCGCCGGCGGTGAAGGGCAGCCCCGCGCTCAGGTAGAGCACGGCGGGGATGGCGGCGAACACGATGTTCATGGCGGCCATCCGCCAGCGCCCGGCCAGCTCGGAACGCAGCTCCAGGTCGATCAGCCGCTCCGAGGAGGCGGTGAACCGGCCGACGAGCGCCTCGCCGGTGCCCAGGGTCTTGCTGAGCTGGATGCCGCTGACCGACAGGCCCTCCTCGACCGTCACGTTGAGGTCGGCGAGCTCGCGCTGCCGCTGCGCGGTGATCTGCCGGCGCATCTGCGCGACCCGGCGGCTGAGCAGGATGGCCGGCGGCAGGACCACCAGGGACACCAGCGAGAGCTGCCAGGAGAGCGCGGCCATGGCGATCGCGGTCGCCACGACGGTGGTGAGGTTGCTGGCGATCGACGTCGCGGTCGAGGTGACGACGGACTGCATGCCGCCGATGTCGTTGGTGATCCGGGACTGCACCTCGCCGGTGCGGGTCCGGGTGAAGAACGCGACCGACTGCCGGTGCAGGTGCCGGAACACGTCGGTACGCAGCCGGTGCATGACCCGCTGCCCGACGGTGGTCGAGATCCAGGTCTGGACCACGCCGAACGCCGAGGTCACGGCCGCGACGGCGACCATGCCGGCGACGAGCCGGCCGAGCAGCGGCAGGTCGGCCTGGGGCAGCGCGACGTCGATGACCTCGCGCAGCAGGAACGGTGAGGCCAGGGAGACGATCGAGGAGGCCACGATGATCGCCACGACCAGCGTGAGCTGGGCGCGGTGCGGGCCGAAGAGGCGGCCGATGCGGCGCAGGGACACCTCTCGGGCCTGCGTCTTCTCGGCGGCGGTCACGGTGTGTTGTTGCTTGCGGGGGGATTCCAAGTGCGGACCTGCTTTCTCGTACGCGGTGAGCGGCGCGCGGGCGCCGACAGTGCTGAGGTTACCTCAACATGAGGGAACAACACCATCTCCTGGTACGGTATTCCCGTGGAGGACAGCACCCTCGCCGAGCTCTTCTGGTCCGTCGCGCGCCGCCTGCGCCACCTGAGCCGCGAGACCCTCGAGCCGCTGCGGGTGTCCCCGTCGCAGGCCCGCGCGCTCGGCGTGCTGACC
>CAKUMG010001411.1 GCA_934667465.1 uncultured Actinoplanes sp.
TGTTCGTGCTCGACGACGTCCTGCGGGGCACCTCGGGCGCGCCGCGCCTCGCCTTCCTCTACGGCTGCCTGCGCGAGCTCGAGGAGCGCACGGACGGGCGGCTGCGGGTGCTGACCGGCCGGCCGGAGGACGTCGTCCCGCACATCCGCGAGCGCCTGGTCCGGCTGGGCAACGCGGCCGGGCTGCAGCCGGCCCAGATCCGCACCGCCCGCACGGTCCCGGGCGCCGTGTCCCGGGCGCTCGGCGGGCATGACCTACTGTTGTGCTCCCGCGACGAGGCGGGCGAGCACGGGCTGTCGTGGCGGCCCGTCGGCGAGGAACCGTTCCTCCGGGGATACGCGCTGGTCGCGGCGGTGCACGACGAGGGCGTCCGGCTGCGCACCCACCTCGGCGCGGCGATCGGCGCCTGCCTCGGCTCGACCGGAGCGAGCTCAGGCTCGTCGGGTGCCGGCCCTCGGTCCGGCGCTCGCCCCGAGCCCGACGTCGGCCCTCGGTCCGGTGCTCGCTCTGAGTCCGGCGCCGGCCTTGGATCCGGTGCTCGCTCCGCGTCCGGTGCTCATCGTGAGGGGGTCCGACCATGATCGGCAACGGTGTCGTCCGAGAGGCGCGGCGCGCGCTGCGCGAGGCCGGCGTGCACGGCTCGTTCCTCGTCCGCGACCTGGACACGGGCGAGGAGCTGGGCATCGACCCCGACACGGTCTTCCCAGCCGCGTCCCTGGTCAAGATCCCGCTCGCCGTCGTCACCCTGGAACGCATCGCCCGCGGCGAACTCGATCCGGCCCACCGCCTCGAGATCGCCCCCGGCGCGGTCGCGACCCCCGGCCCGACCGGCCTGACGAAGTTCCGCCACCCCGCGACCGTCGCCATCGACGACCTGCTCTACCTCGCCGTGTCCGTCAGCGACAGCACCGCCGCCGACGCCCTCTTCGCCCTCACCCCGCCCGCCGAGACCGACGCGGCCCTGCGCCGGCTGCACTTCACCGACCTCGCCGTACGGCACCAGGTGCGTGCCCTCACCGAAACGCCCGCGGAACGCTTCCCCCCGGCCGACGCCCACCTCGCCCACACCCTCGCCATCACCGGCGCCTCGGGCGGCGGGCACCCGATCGCCCAGCTCGACGTGAGCCGAGCCAACACCGGCACTGCCCGCGCCTGGGCCGACCTCCTGGCCGCCATCTGGCGCCCCTCGGCACTCGCCCCGTCCACCGCCGCCCGCATGCGCGAACTCCTGGGCGACTCGGTCATGCGCCACCGCCTCGCCCCCGACCTCGCCTCCGACGCCTCCCGCTGGTCCTCCAAGACGGGAACCCTCCTCAACCTCCGCCACGAAGCCGGCGTCGTCGAACACGCCGACGGCCGCACCTACGCCGTGGTCGCCCTCACCGAATCCCACATCCCTGCCGCCGCCCAACCCGCCACCGAAGCCCTCATGGGCCGCACCGCCCGAGCCCTCCGCGACGCCCTCCGCCCCTGATCCCCACCCCCTGCGCCGCCCCCACCCGGCACCCGTCCTCCGTCCCCCACCCGGCACCCGTCCTCCGTCCCCCACCCGGCGCCTGTCCTCCGCGCGGCGCCTGTCCTCCGCGCGGCGCCTGTCCTCCGCGCGGCGCCTGTCCTCCGCGCGGCGCCTGTCCTCCGCGCGGCGCCTCGTCCGAACGCTCGCCCTTCGCGGGCACAACTGCAGCGGTTGCCGGAACCGAGCCGCGGCTTTACCCCCGGGGTGGTGCCGACCCGAATCGCTACCGAGATCCGGGCAAGAACCGGCGAGTGCCAATTCCCGACAATCGTCGGTTCGCATTGCGGGTCGTGGGGGAGTAGTGTTTACCGCGACGGCGGACAGTGCCTTGACGGTTCCACTGACCGCATCGATACCTGGGTTTTGCGCATGCTCTTGCAGCTTGCAATAACGGCGGCGATGGAATGGT
>CAKUMG010001412.1 GCA_934667465.1 uncultured Actinoplanes sp.
GACGAAGTCCCGGACGGATCGGGTCGCGGTGTCATGCAGCCTCAACGTCACTGCACAAGGGTACCGGCCCCCGGAAGCAAAAAGCCGCCCCGCCCGGAGGACCGGACGGGGCGGCTTTCCACAGCTTTATCCACAGGCTTGTCCACAGACCCCTCAGCGGCCGCCGACCGCCTTGTAGGCGTCCACGATGCCGTGGCCGTAGAAGCCGTTGAAGGACTTCGAGCCGGTGCAGTACGCGTCGTAGTCGGTCGAGAAGCCCTCCTGGACGTAGCTGCGCAGCCGCGGCTCCGGGCACGCCGTCTTCGACGCGGTCCGGAAGAGCTGCGCCGCCACCAGATCTGATAAATCGTGATAAATGCCCCAGGAGCCGGCCAGGGAGTCGGCGAGCGGGTCGGGGGCGGCCGCGTCCGGGCGGGTGGCGTGCACCCAGCCGGCCAGCGCGAGTTCGAGGATCGGGGTGCCGGTGGCGCGCAGCACGCCGAACCAGCGCTCCGGGAGTTTGCGGGACCCGTCGGTGGCGATCTGCCGCAGCGAGTGCCGGATGCCCGGGTTGCCGAAGCGGTCCACCAGGCTGTCGGCGTACTCGCCCGGGTCCGGGCCGCCGGCCGGCAGCGTCGGTCCGGCCTCGGCCGCGAGCCGCCGGACCAGGCGCGGGCCCCACTCGGTACGCATCGTGTCCGCGATCGTGGTCAGGCCGGCGGCCGCGCCGAGGTAGGCCAGCGCGGAGTGCGCGCCGTTGAGCAGCCGCAGCTTGGTCAGCTGGTAGGGCGCGACGTCCGGGACGATCAGCGCGCCGTCGAGCTCCCAGCGCGGCCGCGCGGCGGCGAACGTGTCCTCGATGACCCACATCCGGTACGGCTCGGCCGCGACCGCCATCTCGTCGCGCAGCCCGAGCGCGGCCTCCGCGACGTCGACATCGTCGGGAACCGTCGCGGGTACGATCCGGTCCACCACGGTCGACGGCCACGCCACGCCGGTGCCGAGCCACTCCAGGAACGCGTCGGGTGCGCCGGACGCGATCGCCAGGTCGCGGACCACGCCGTGCAGCGCGGCACCGTTCCCGGCCATGTTGTCGCAGGAGATGACGGTGAGCGGTGCGCCACCGGCCGCGTGCCGGGCGCGCAGTCCGCGGGTCAGCGCGCCCACGACCGTACCCCCGTGGTCGGCGTGAAGATCCAGATGCCCGTCCGGGGTACGGAGATAGCCCTTCTCGGTGATCGTCAACGTGACCACGGTGGTCTCGGCCGCGGTCAGCAGGCGGGCGACCTCGGCCGCGTCGTCGGCCAGGTGCAGCGCGCCGGACAGCGCGCCGCACACCCGTACCGCCGGATGGTCCGGGCTTTTCGTGATCACCGAGTAGAGGTGGTCCTGGGCGCGCAGTCTCGCCACGGTGTCCCGGGACCGGGGCGCGACCGCCACGATGCCCCACGGCTCGCCGGTGCGCACCGCGACCGCCTCGGTCCACACGGCCTGGTGCGCCCGGTGGAACGCGCCGAGCCCGAAGTGCAGGATGCGCGGGGCGGCCGGCGGCGCAAGATCCGGCATCGTGGCCCTGGAGAGGAGCATGCGCGTCACCAGTCGTGCATCGAGCCGTCGAGGCGCCGCGCGACCGGCAGATACTTCGCGTCGTACGGGAAGCGCGCGGCCGTCTCGTCGTCGTAGGTGATGCCCAGGCCGGGCTCGTCGGACGGGAAGAGCATGCCGTTCTCCAGCCGGGGCGTGCCGCGGAACACCTCGTACGTCTCCGCGGTGTGGCCCATGTGCTCCTGGATGCCGAAGTTGGGCACGGAGACGTCCACGTGCACGGCCGCGGCCACGGTCACCGGGGACAGGTCGGTGGCGCCGTGCGAGCCGGTCCGCACACCGTAGAGCGCGGCCAGGTCGAAGATGCGGCGCAGGTGCGTGATGCCGCCCGCGTGCACCAC
>CAKUMG010001413.1 GCA_934667465.1 uncultured Actinoplanes sp.
CCGGCCGATTCCCTCCCGGCCCCCGGTTCTCACGCGCACGTGCCGTTCAAGCACATAGTCGCCGGCTCGCCGGCCCCGCCCTCCACGCACGACGGAGGGCTGCGGCCCGCACCCCGACCGGAAGGTAGGACCCCCCTTGAAGAAGAAATCAGCGATCATCGGGCTGCTGGCCACCGCACTCGCCGTCTCGGCCTGTTCCGGCGGCGGCTCCTCGAACGGCAGCACCGGCAACGCGAGCGGCGGCGCCGCGGTCAAGGGCGGGACCATGCAGGTCCTGCAGACCGCCGACTTCTCCTACCTCGACCCGACCCGCGGCTGGGACGGCGGCGTGAACGCGTTCTACCGCCTCGTCTACCGCCAGCTGGTCACCAAGGCGCCCAACGACGCGCAGGACCCCAACGCGATGGTCCCGGACCTGGCCGAGAGCCTCGGCGAGGTTTCCGCCGACGGCCTGACCTGGACCTACAAGCTCCGGGACGGCATCAAGTTCGACACCGGCGCCCCGATCACGAGCAAGGACGTCAAGTTCGGCATCAGCCGCAGCTGGGACCCCGAGATCGGCATCGGCTCGCCGTATCTCAAGCAGCTGATCGACGCCCCCGAGGGCTACGAGGGCCCCTACCGCTCCGGCGACCTGAGCACCATCGAGACGCCCGACGACAAGACCATCGTGTTCAAGCTCAAGGCGCCCTTCCCCGAGTTCGACGCCGCGCTGAGCATGCCCAGCGGCACCCCGTTCCCGGCCGGCACCGGCGCCGGGGACACGTTCATCAACGACATCGTGGCCTCCGGCCCGTACGACCTCGAGACGTTCACCCCCGGCAGCAGCATCAAGCTCAAGCGCAACGACCAGTGGGACGCCGCGTCCGACACCGTGCGCAAGGCCCTGCCCGACGCGTGGAACTTCACCATCGGCATCGAGGGCGCCACCATCGACGAGCGGCTGATGGCCGGCCAGGGCGCCGACGTCAACGCGCTCGCCGGCAGCGTGCAGACCGCCACGATCGCCCGGCTGCAGACCCCGCAGTTCCAGGAGCGGATCGTCAAGGCGCCGTCGACCTGCCAGACCTACCTGGGCCTGAACACCACCAAGGGCCCGCTCGGCGACGTCAAGGTGCGCCAGGCGATCAGCTACGCGGTGGACAAGAGCGCGGTGCTCAACGCGACCGGCGGCAACCAGTTCGCCACGGTCTCGACGACGATCCTGCCCGCGACCGTCTCCGGCCACGTCGACTTCGACCTCTACCCGAGCGCGAACAGCGCCGGCGACCCGGAGAAGGCCAAGCAACTGCTCGCCGAGGCGGGCCAGGCCAACGGGTTCGCCATGACCCTGGACGTGCGGTCCAACCCGGTCGCCCAGCGCCAGGCCGAGGCCATCCAGCAGTCGCTCAAGAAGGCCGGCATCGAGGTCGCGCTCAACGTGATCGACGTGTCCACCTACTACGAGACCATCGGCACCCCGTCGCAGCAGCACGACGCGGCCATCACCGGCTGGTGCCCGGACTGGGCGTCGAGCGCCTCGACGTTCCTGCCGCCGCTGTTCGACGGCCGCACGATCACCGAGAAGGGCAACCAGAACCTCGCCCAGATCAACGACGACGCCATCAACAAGGCGATCGACGCCGCCAAGGGCCAGACCGATCTGGCCGCGGCCACCACCGCCTGGGGCGCGCTCGACAAGCAGATCCTCGAGCAGGCGCCGATCGTCCCGCTGAACGTCGAGAACCGCATCTACCTGCCCGGCACCAACGTCGCGGGGGTCGTCGCGCCCAGCGGCGACGTCGACTACGGGATCGTCGGTCTCAAGGACCCGTCGAAGGGCTGACATGACGATCTCGTCAACCGGCCTGGCAGCGCCGGAGGTGTCCGAGCCGGGCACCTCCGGCGCCACCCCGGCCCCCCGCTGGAGCACGGTCCGCACG
>CAKUMG010001414.1 GCA_934667465.1 uncultured Actinoplanes sp.
GTGCAGGCCGGGGAGCGGGGGACCGCCCTCACGCAGCGGCTGCTCAAGTTCGCGCGCCGCGACGTCGTGCGGCCGGAGGTGCTCGACCTCAACGCCGCGCTGTCCGCCGCGGAGGGGGAACTGCGCAGGATCACAGGCGATGCCGTACGGCTGATCGTGCGCCCGGGGGAGGCCCTGCCGTCCATCAGCTGCGACCCGGGTCAGCTGGAGCAACTGCTGGTCAGCCTCGCCGCCAACGCGTGCGACGCGATGCCGGACGGCGGCAACCTGGTGATCGACACGACGGCGGCGCACCTGGCGCCGGGGGAGCATCCGGGGCTGGGCGCCGGGGACTACGTACGGCTGCGGGTCTGCGACTCCGGCCGGGGCATGACGCCGGACGTGATCGAGCGCGCGTTCGAGCCGTTCTTCACCACGCGGCCCAACCACGAGGCGACCGGGCTGGGGCTGGCGACCGTGCACGGGATGGTCACCCAGGCCGGCGGCGGGGTGAGCATCGCCTCCGAGCCCGGACTGGGCACGACGGTGACCGTGTTGTTCCCGGCCGCGGCCACCGCGCCCTCCTCGTCCTCGTCGCCTTCGCCCTCGCCGGTGGTCGCGGGCCGCGGGGAGACGCTGCTGGTGGTGGAGGACGAGGCCGCGCTGCGGGACGTGGCGGGCCGGATCCTGTCCGGGGCCGGCTACCGGGTGCTCGCGGCGGACGGCGGGCCGATGGCGCTGGAGCTGGCCGCGCTGCACGAGGGCGCGATCGACCTGCTGGTCAGCGACGTGGTGATGCCGGGGATGCTGGGCAAGGAGCTGGCCGAGCGGCTGGTCGACGTGCGCCCGGACACCCGGGTGCTCTACATGTCCGGCTACGCCCAGCCGGTGCTGGCCTCGCAGGGCACGCTCGACCCGGGTGTGGCGCTGCTGGAGAAGCCGTTCACCGCGGAGGACCTGCTCGTGGCGGTCCGCAGGCGGCTGGACGGCGGCTCGTGATCTAGTATTCGCCGATGCGTGCACGGCGACGGATCGGGATCATGGGCGGGACGTTCGACCCGATCCATCACGGTCACCTGGTGGCCGCCAGCGAGGTGCAGAGCCGTTTCGAGCTCGACGAGGTCGTCTTCGTGCCGACCGGGCAGCCCTGGCAGAAGGGCACGGTCAGCCCCGCCGAGGACCGCTACCTGATGACGGTCATCGCGACGGCCTCCAACCCGCGCTTCCATGTGAGCCGGGCCGACATCGACCGCGACGGTCCCACGTACACCGTCGACACGCTGCGTGACATGCGGGCGATCTTCGGTTCCGAGGCCGAGCTCTACTTCATCACCGGCGCCGACGCGCTCGCCAAGATCCTGTCGTGGAAGGACGCGCTGGAGATGCTCTCGCTGGCGCACTTCATCGGCGTGACCCGGCCCGGCTACGAGCTGACCGACGAGCATCTGCCCTCGGACTCGGCCACCCTGGTCGAGGTGCCCGCGATGGCGATCTCGTCCAGCGCGTGCCGGATGCGGGTGGCCCAGGGGGAGCCGGTCTGGTACCTGGTACCCGATGGTGTGGTGCAGTACATCGCGAAGCGGGAACTTTATCGGGCGTAAGGTCCTGTTCGTGCCGGTTTGCGCTGCGGGGATTGTCGGACCGATGTGAGAGGCTTGACTCCTCACGAAACCGAACGAGGGGAGACCGGTGCCCGTCACCGAACGCGCCCGGGAGCTCGCGCTGACGGCAGCGCAGGCCGCCGCGGACAAGAAGGCTCAGGACATCGTCCTCATCGACGTGGCCGAGCAGCTCTACATCACCGACGCCTTCGTCATCGCGTCGGCGTCCAACGAGCGTCAGGTCGTCGCGATCGTCGACGCCATCGAGGAGGCGCTCCTCGCCATGCCGGAGAAGGCCAAGCCGGTGCGGCGCGAGGGGGAGCGGCAGGGCCGCTGGG
>CAKUMG010001415.1 GCA_934667465.1 uncultured Actinoplanes sp.
GCCGCCGCGGCCGCCGCGATCCGCCCCCGGTTGTGGTCGAGCACGGCGAGCTGGAAGCGCACCTCGGGCCGCTCCGAATAGGCCACCAGCGGCTCGGCACGGCGCAGGTCGCGCGCGGCGGCGGCATAGCGCCCCAGCTCGTGCAGCGCCACGGCCCGGGTCATCAGCACGTCGCCGAGCCGCCGGCGCAGGCCGTGCCGGTCGGCGAGGCGCACGGCCCGGTCGAGCAGCGCGCGGGCGGCGTCGTTGTCCAGCTCGACGTGCCGGGCCCAGGCGACGGCCCGCAGCGCGGTCACGAGCGCCTCGGTGTCGCCCGCCGCAGTGGCGGAGGACACCAGATCTTCCGCGCGTGCGGCGTATCTGGCCGGATCGCGCAGCACTCTGTTGTAGGTGGCGTCAGCCTCGTCGCGCAGCCCGGTCCCGGTGCCCGCACCGGTCCGGACCGCCGGGTGAACCGTGTCCATCTCGCACCGTCCACCGTCTCGCTCCGCCCGGCCGCCACCGGCTCGGCTCCGCGACCGCGGGCGCGGGTGGCCGGCGGGCACCGGTGCCGCGCGGGAGGAAGCCGCCGTCAGACTACCGACGCGAGGGGAGACAAATCCATGACGATCGCGGACCGCTGGCCGCTTCCGGACCGCCGCAGCGCCGCCCGGATCGCCACCGACCAGGGCGCCGTGCGCCAGCAGGTGAGGTCGCTGGAGCGCCCGGGTAACGACACGACGGCCCTCGACGCGGTGGAGGCGGTGGTGGAGCGGATCCGCCGCCGCCAGCTCACCGCAGCCCGCGAGCACGCCACCCCCTTCGTCCGGCTGGCGACGCCGGTCCGGGCCCGCGCGGCGCTGGCCGCCGAGGGGAAGCTGGTGATCGACGGCGACGACGCGCAGCTGGCCCGGTGCCGCGAGATCCTCACCGGCTACGAGGCCGCGGACCGCGGGGGCCGGCACCCCTCCCGCCGGCGCACCCGGGTCTTCCGGAGCCGCAACAGGTCCGAGGAGCAGCTGCGCGCCGACGCCCGCCGGCTGCGCGAGGAGGTGGGTGTGCGGGCGAGCGTCAACGCCATCGTGCCGCTCGGCTATGTGATCAAGGGCGACTCCTATCCCGGCGCCACCGTGGCCCCGGCACCGTTCGCGAGCAACGGCGCCACCGCACCGGTCCGGGTCGCGGTGATCGACACCGGCATGACGGCGGCGCCCCGCGGCGACGGCTGGGATACCGGCGTGGTCCGCGACGGCGTCGACCCGGTCAACGTGATCGAGCCGCTCGACCGGATCGACTGGTTCGGCGGCCACGGCACGTTCGCCACCGGCATCGTGCGCCAGATCGCCCCGGACGCCGAGGTCGTCGTCTACCGCTTCACCGGCTCCGACGGGCTCGGCACCGACGAGTCGGCCGCCGACCTGATGCTGCAGGCGGTCGACGACGCGGCGGGCAAGCGCCTGATCATCAACGCGTCCTTCGGCGCCCCGGCGGTCGACGGCGTCGCGCCCCCGGCCATGCGCGAGGCGGTCGAGCACCTCGCCGCCGCGCACCCCGAGGTGCTGATCGTGGCGAGCGCCGGCAACGACGGCCAGGACGTCCCGCTCTATCCGGCGGCGTTCCCGGGCGTCACCGCGGTCGGCGCCCTGACCAGCACGCTCACCCCGGCGCCCTTCTCCAACAAGGGGTCCTGGGTCGACTGCTCCACGGTGGGCGTCGGCGTGGTGTCCACGTTCGTCGAGGGCAAGCTGCCCCCGGAGAACGACCCCACGCTGGGGCCCGATGTCACGTTCGGCGCCGACGCCTGGGCCACGTGGAGCGGCACCAGCTTCACCGCGCCGCAGATCGCCGGGGCCGTGGCGGCCCTGTGCGGCGAGGACGCGGCCCTGCAGCCCCGGGCGGCGCTGACCGCGCTGACCGCGGGCCGGCCCACCCTGGCC
>CAKUMG010001416.1 GCA_934667465.1 uncultured Actinoplanes sp.
CGCCCGAGCGGAGCTGCTGGTTCTCCTCGTGGAGGCGGTCGATGACCCGCTCGCGGGCGGCGGCGCGGGCGTTGCCGGCGGCGAGCTCGTCACGGATCTCGCGTAGGAGATCTTCCTCTGCGGGGCGCGGGTCCCCGTTCTCGTCCTGGCCTGCGAGCGGGTTCATCGGCGCTCCTCCGCGGTGTCGGCCTCTCACCGGATACTGACGGACAGCCGGGCCGTAAGCCTTCCCTTTTTCTGCCGCTCCGGTTCTGCCGCCTCCTCCGACGAACACGTCGGTCACGGCGAACCGGTTCATCGGTCCGCTCGGGTGAGCCTGCTGGATCCGGAAGTTCCTCGGAATCCCGCCCGGTGTGCGGCACGCTGTCCGTCAGTCAGGTTCGCGGCACGCTGTCCGTCAGTCAGGAAAGAACCGCCGAGGCGCGGTCGGTGATCCGCTTCCGGGTCGCGTCCAGGAGGGGTGAGACATGCGCGACGAACGGGCGTCGCCGACCGGCCGGGTGCACAATGGCCGCATGATCCACAAGCTCGCCGGGTGCACACCATGAGCCTGTCCCCCGAGCAGCGCGATGCGCTGCGCGAGTTGCTGGCCGACGAGCTGCGCACGGCGTGGCGGGTCGCGGTGGAGCGGGGGGCCTCGCCCGACGCCCTCTCCACCGACGTCGAACAGCGCCGCCGAGATCTGGCCTCGGCGGGCCCGGGGTCTGCTCCCGGCAGGGACTCAGGAGCGGCCGGCCCAGGAGCGACCGGCCCAGCGGCGACCGGCCCAGCGGCGACCGGCCCGGCAGCGACCGGCTCAGGAGCGGCCGGTCACGATGCCGACGGCGCGGGCGGTGAGCCGGTCGACGGCTCCGGGATCGGCGAGCAGCGCTGAGATCCACTCGCTCGGGCCGGCCGCGGCACCGGGCGCCCGCTCGATTCCCGCATCGGTCCCGAGCAGCAGCCCCAACGCCCGGCTGACCGCGCGGTGCGGCTCCTCACCCCGGTCGAGCCCGGCGGCGATCGCGTCCACGGCGGCCCCGGCCAGCTCCACCAGCAGGGCATCGTCCCGGTCGTCGGGGGTCATGGCCAGCAGCGGGCGCGACTCCCCCGGCGCATCACCGGGCGGGGCGGCAACGGGAGCCGCTTTCGCTCCGAGCGGACGCTCCACATAGTCAACGTACCAGTCGGGCCGCGCCCGCATCGCCGCCAGCACCACCTCCAAATCCGCCAGCAGCACAGCCCGATCACTACCGGGCCAGTCCCCGGTCACCTCGGCCCGCCGCTGCACCCAGGCGTCCACCGGCCACACCTCGAGCCCGGCCGTGTCCGGCACGCCGACCCAGTCGAGCACCAGCAACGCCAGCCGCTCGTGCCACGGATCCCGCCCCAGCTCACCGCGCAGCCAGGCGGGCATCCGCGGCCGCTGCAACGCCCCCCGCCGCCCCCGCCGCCGCCGGTTCCCGTCCACGGTCACCGCGGTCATCCGCGCGCAGATCCACGCCTCCAGGTCCCGCACCCCGGTCCGCGTCCCGCTGAGCACATCGGCCACCACGGACTCGACATCGTCGTGAAAGCTGTCCAGGCAGTCCTCCGCCAGCCGCGTCATCCCCGACGAGCAGCGCCAATGCCCCCGCCGCCGCTCCACCGGCCGCGTCACCCGCTGAAAGACCAACGGCCACGACACCTCGTACGCCGCCGCAGCAAGCACCCCGAACTCCCGCCGCCCGGCACTCCCGGCCACGGCAGCCAGCCGCCCACTCCGCGCCAGCTCCCGCAGCAACGCCACGCCCCCGCCGGAACCCGCGTCCACCCCGCTCACGCCCCGGCTGGGATCCCCGTCCACCCCGCTCACGCCGCCGCCGGAACCCGCGTCCACCCCGCTCACGCTCCTCCCCGCGCCGACGCCCCTCCCGGCGCCCCACTCCCGGCCGAA
>CAKUMG010001417.1 GCA_934667465.1 uncultured Actinoplanes sp.
GGCCTGCTCGGCGAGAGCTCGTTCGACGGTGTCGACGCCACGGCCGGCAAGGCCGTCCCGTACGAGGCGACGCTCGACGGCGAGGGCCGGCTCACCAAGCTCGTGCTCGACATGCCCAAGGCGAGCGACACCCCGGCCGGCGAGTGGACCGTGGCGTTCTCCGGCTACGGCGCTGCCAAGGCTCAGACGGCGCCGCCGGCCGCCGAGGTCACCGAAGCGCCGGACAGCGTCTACGAGGCGCTCGGTAAGTAAGTAAGTCAGTCCTGGTCGCGGGCTGCCCGGGCCGTCTCGATACGGTCCCGGGCCCCGTCCAGCCACCGCTGGCAGACATCGGCCAGCTTCTCGCCGCGTTCCCACAGGGCCAGCGACTCCTCCAGCGAGGCGCCGCCCTGCTCCAGCCGCTCGACGACGGTGGCCAGCTCGCCGCGAGCCTGCTCGTAGCTCAGCTCTCCGCCGGTCTTCTCGGTGCTCACAGATGCTCCTGCTTCCTTCAGGGATGCTCGACTGCGTCGGCGTACAGATCTCCGTCGGACAGCCGCAGCCGCAGCCGGTCGCCCGGCGTGACCTCGTCCGCCGCCCGGACCACGTGCCCGTCCGCGCGCTGCACGACCGCATAACCGCGCTCCAGCGTGGCGGCCGGCGACAGCGCCCGCAGCCGGGCCAGGGTGTGCCGCAGGTCGTCGTCGGCGCGCCGCACCCGGTGCTCCAGGCTCCGGGTCGCGCGGTCCCGCAACGCGTCCACGTCGGCGGCGCGCTGCTCGACCATCGACTCCGGCCGCGCGATCGACGGCCGGGACCGCCACGCCTCCAGCCGGTGCTCCTCGCGGTCGATCAGCGTCAGCACGGCCCGGTCCAGGCGGCGCCGCGCCCGCCCGATCAGCTGGGTCTCCTCGGCGAGGTCCGGCACGATCCGCTTGGCGGCGTCCGTCGGCGTCGAGGCGCGCACGTCGGCGACGTAGTCGAGCAGCGGGGCGTCGGTCTCGTGGCCGATCGCGCTCACGACAGGCGTGCGGCAGCCGAACACCGCCCGGCACAGCGCCTCGTCGGAGAAGGGCAGCAGGTCCTCCACGCTGCCGCCGCCCCGGGCGATCACGATCACGTCGACGGCGTCGTCGTTCTCCAGCACCTTCAGCGCGTCGATGATCTGCGGCACCGCGGTCGGACCCTGGACGGGCACGTTCATCACCCGGAAGTCCACGCTCGGCCAGCGCCGCCGCGTGTTCATCAGCACGTCCCGCTCGGCCGCCGACGCCCGCCCGGTGATCAGCCCGACCCGCTCCGGCAGGAACGGCAGGCTCCGCTTGCGCTCGCGGGCGAAGAGGCCCTCGGCGGCCAGCAGCTTCTTGAGCCGCTCCAACCGCGCGAGCAGCTCACCGAGCCCGACCTGCCGGATCTCGTCGGCGCGCAGGCTCAGCGTCCCGCGCGCGGGATAGAACTCGGGCTTCGCGTGCAGGGTGACCCTGGCGCCCTCGGCGAGCCCCGGAGCGCCGGCGTCGAGCACGTCGCGGTGCGCGGTGACGGTCAGGCTGAGATCGGCGGCCGGGTCGCGCAGCGTCAGGAACACGACGCTCGCGCCGGGGCGGCGGCTGATCTGGGCGACCTGTCCGTCCACCCAGACCCACCCGAGGCGGGCCACCCACGCGCCGACCTTCTGACTGACGACGCGTACGGGCCAGGGGTCGTCGGGGGTCGACTGGGGGTCCGGCTGGGTCACCCGGCCTAGCCTACGGCGGCTGTCTCCGCCGGCTTCCGCCGACTTCCCGGCAGTCTTCTCGCTCGGCGCCGGCCGCGTTTCTCAACCCGCGCGGTTTCTCAACCCGCGCGGCGGGTGCCGGTGTCGTCGCCTCTCACCCCGCGCGGCGGGCGCCGGTGTCGTCGGCGCGGCTGCGGACGCCGTGGCGGCCGGTGTCGGGG
>CAKUMG010001418.1 GCA_934667465.1 uncultured Actinoplanes sp.
GCCTGGACCAGTGCCTCGACCTCGCCGAGCACGCGCTCGCCGCGAGCCGGGTCTCCGGGGAGACCCCGCACGAGGGTTGGGTGGTCGGTGAGGGCATGGCGCTGGCGATGATCGCCACGATCCCGGCGGAGGCCAGCAGGCGGCCACAGAGGCTGGGCAGCTCGTCCAGGACGCTCACCTGACGACGCGGGCGGTAGAGCCCGCCCGCCGCGAAGATCGCCACCGTCAGCGCGGCCGCGAACAGCGTGCCGCGCCAGTAACGGTCGGTGAACAGCAGTGGGAACAGCAGCGCGGCGACGTCCACCGGCGCCGCGACCATCCACGCGCGCAGGCTGTGGGTACGGGTGGAGGCGCGGGACACCGCGTAGGGAAGCACCACGGTGGGCGTCGCGCCGGCCCTTCCCGAGTCCGCCGCCCGGTCACCTTCCCCGGCCCGGGGGCCGGGTATTCGTGTCCCCGAATCATCCACCGTGTTCTCGAGACCGACCGATGCACTCGACATAACCATGGGCCCCCCGTGGCCGTTGCCGCGTATCAGGATTACTCAAGCGGCACACAGCAGGATACGGCGGCCGGCCCGCGCTGTGTAGACGGCTTCTGTCATGTTCGAGCGGGCTCGTCCGGTCGGCCCGGAGCACGGCGGACGGTCGGTCCCGTCGACGGATCAGCGAACACCGGCCCCTGCTGCGCCGGCGACCCGATCATCGGACATGCTGTCGAGCCGAGACGGTCGCTGACCTGGGGTGCAGCTCCGGCCGCGAGAAGAAGGCCCGTGCGGCGCGCGAAAAGCGGTCGAGACGACCGCGCTACGTCCCTAGCATCCGCGGGTGTGACGAGCGTGCGCGTACCCCGAGTGTCCTGTGTTTTCGTCTGTCATGACGGCGAGGGACGGGTGCTGCTGGCCCGGCGCGCCCAGAGCGCCCGGGATGAATCGGGCACATGGGACACCGGGGCGGGCGCGCTGGAGTTCGGGGAGACGTTCGAGCAGGCGGTGACGCGGGAGGTCGCGGAGGAATACCTGGCCACACCACTGGGGATCGTCACGCTCGGCGTGCGAAACGTGTTACGGGCCGGCTCGCACTGGGTGGCGGTCGTGTTCGCGGTCCGGGTCGACCCCGGCGACGTCGGCATCGGGGAGCCGCACAAGTTCGACGAGATCGGCTGGTTCCGGCCGGACGCGTTGCCGGCACCGGCGCACTCGCAGCTCCGGGAGACGCTGGCGCTCTGGCACTGACCAAGCATCCTTGCGAATCACATACTCGGTATGCATACTCCGTAGGCATGTCGATTCGCCACGGCCTGCTCGCGCTTCTGGAGCGCGGGCCCATGTACGGCTATCAGTTGCGTGCCGCGTTCGAGGAGAGCGTGGGCGGCACCTGGTCGCTGAACATCGGGCAGGTCTACACCACGCTGTCCCGGCTCGAACGCGACGAGCTCGTGCACCCGCTGCCGGAGAACGACGGCGGCCAGCGGCCGTACGAGATCACCGCGACCGGCCGGGCCGAGGTGGCCCGCTGGTTCGCCACCCCGATCGAGCGCACCGACCGGCCCCGCGACGAGCTCGCCATCAAGCTGGCGCTCGCGATGACCACGCCGGGCGTGGACGTCACGGCGGTGGTGCAGAGCCAGCGGACCGCGGGGGTCCGGGCACTGCAGGAGTACACCCGGCTGAAACGGCGACCGGACACCGGCGACCTGTCCTGGACGCTGGTCCTGGACGCGATGATCTTCCAGTGCGAGGCGGAGATCCGCTGGCTGGACCACTGCGAGGCGACCGTCCTGCGCGATCGCCCCGCCGCGAAGCAGGCGGCCCCGAGCACCCGGGACGTCAGCGCCGGCGATCGCGAAGGAGCCGGCCGATGAGCGACGCCGTACTGGAGATCGCCGACGTCCACCGCACGCACGGCACCGGCC
>CAKUMG010001419.1 GCA_934667465.1 uncultured Actinoplanes sp.
CCGATTCGTACCCGCGACGGTTTTCGCCTCGGCACGGTGAATGTGATCGACCGGAAGCCGCGCGAGCCGGATCAGAAGCATCTGCGGTCGCTGGAATACCTCGCGGAGATCGTCGCGGACGAGCTGGAACTGCGCCTGATGGCGATCCGCGGCGCGCTCGGCTGACCGGTGGGTCAGCTGGTGGCGCGGTGCGCCGTGCGGCGGTGGCCGAGCGCGGCGACCAGGTCCTCCCGGGCGCGGGCCACGCGGGAGCGGATCGTGCCGATCGGGCAGCCGCACACCTCGGCCGCCTCCTGGTAGCTGAGGCCGAGCACCTGGGTGGCCACGAACGCCTCGCGCCGCTCCGGGTCGAGCCCGCGCAGCAGGTGGTCGAGGACCACGCCGTCGGCCACGTCCGAGCCGGGCATCGCCGCGTCCGCGGCGAGCTCCCAGTTCTCCAACGCGGCGGTACGCGGGCGGGCGACCACGGACCGGATGTGGTCGGCGGCGACCCGGCGGGCGATCGCGAGCAGCCAGGTGCGCGCGGACGAGCGGGCCGCGAACGACGGCAGCGCGCGCATCGCCCGAAGGTAGGTCTCCTGCGCGAGATCCTCCGCCTCACCGGGGCTGACCAGGTGCGCGAGGAACCGGTGCACGCCCTGCTGGGTGGCCCGGACGAAGTCGGACGCGGCCGCCCGGTCGCCCTTGCCGGCGCGCAACGCCCAGGTGGTGAGCTCCGCCTCGTCCGGCCCGCTGGTATGCATGGCAGGCAGGCTACCCGGTCGGGCCGGGCGGGTCCGCACCGCGACGGGAACTTTTCGCGGGGGGTGCGCGACTATGGGTGTGCACAGACGGCATCGAGGGACGGTGGGGCATGGGCGGCTACGAGACGTTCCGGGACGCGATCTCCGCGCGCCTCGACGGCGAGGGGACCGAGCCGGACGACGCGCTGGACCGGCACCTGGACGACTGCGCGGAGTGCCGGGCGTATGCGGACGACGCCGCGCTGGTGACCCGGATGGCCGGCCTGCTCGGCGGGGCCGGTGCCCCGTTCGCCGGCGTGGACGAGTCGGTGCTGGACGCGCTGCCCGCGCCGCGCCGCCGATTCCGTACGCCGACGATGCCGGCCGGTGCCCGGCGCGCGCTGGTCCCGGCGTTGCGCGTGCTGCTCGGCCTGCTCGGCGCCGGTCAGTTCGTGCTGGGCGTGGCGCAGATCTCCGGCATCGCGGCCGTGCAGCACCTGCACACCGGCGTCGGCGGCGCCAGCCCGAACCACCTGCTGAACGAGTCCGCCGCGTGGAACCTCGCGGTCGGCGCCGGCTTCGCCTGGATCGCGTTGCGCCGCGGCCGGCCGAGCGGTCTCCTGCCCACGCTGACCGTCTTCGTCTCGGTGCTGGTGCTGCTCTCCGCGAGCGACCTGATCGCCGGCCGGGTCGAGCCGATCCGGCTGGTCAGCCACGGCCTGGTGCTGGCCGGCTACCTGGTGGTGGTCGCGCTCACCCGCCGCGGCCTCGACTCCGGCGAGCCGCCGGCCGGCCGTGCCGACGGGCGCCCGCGCTGGCGTCTGTCGCTCGACGCGGAGCCGGACCCGGCGGCCGGCCCGCAGCGCCTCCGTCTCCTCCCCGGCGGTGCCACCGCGACGACCACCGCGGCCGAGGAGCGACGCGCGGCCTAGGGGCGTGTTTGACTGTCCGCCGTGGATGCGGATCAGCTGCTGGGCGACGTGGCGCTGGAACTGGTGCTCGTCTTCTGCGCGCCCAGTTACGACCGCAACGCCCTGGCCGATGCGCTGGCGGCGGAATTCGGCATGGTGCCCGTCATCGGCTGCACAACGGCGGGGGAGATCGGCCCCGGCGGCTACACCACCAATGCGCTGGTCGCGGTGGGCTTCCCGACCGAGGATTTCTGCGTCGTCACGGCACTCGTCGATCATG
>CAKUMG010001420.1 GCA_934667465.1 uncultured Actinoplanes sp.
CCGCCGGGCCGCCGGCTGGAACGTCCAGTACGCGGGAGCCGTTGAGCTCCAGCGGCGGCTGGCCCCACACGCGCACTTCGCTGTGCGGGGCACGCTGCCGCGCCGCCTGGTCTCGATGGTCGCCACGGCGACCTACCACCAGGTGTGGTGGCCGCCGTTCGACGAGATGACCTACCGCGTCGACCGGCCTCCGGTCTGGGACACGGCGGCCGGCGCCTACGTCGATCCGACCACGGGGGAGTCGCTGCCGACCTGGGGCGAGGCTCTGGACGCGCTCGATGACCCCGACGCGCGGCCGGCCTACGTCGCCCGGCTCGGCCGGACCGATGCTCGCGGCATCGCTCAGGGCTCGAAGGACGCGGAGCGGTCCATCCGGTACGTGACCAAGTACGTCACCAAGGACCTGACCGAGCACGCCAATCCGTCCTCGTCGGCGCAGAAGGCGCACGCGGATCGCCTTCACGCTGAATTGTCGGTTCTTCCGTGCTCTCCGACGTGCTCGAACTGGCTGCTCTACGGCGTCCAGCCCGATCGCCCGAAGGCCGGCCTCGTCCCCGGCCGCTGCACGGGCAAGGTCCACCAGCGGTCGACCCTCGGCTTCACCGGTCGCCGCGTGCTCGTCTCCCGCCAGTGGTCCGGCAAGACCCTCGCGGACCACCGGGCCGACAACCGGGCCTGGATCCGTGCCGTCCTCGGCGGTGACCTGGCCGAGCCCGAGGAGACCAGCGCCGAGCGCTACCGCTTCGAGTTGGCCCGTCCCGAGGACCCCGACGTCCTGCCGCTGGAACACCGCATCCTGCGCGCCGTCTCTGCCCGGATTCGATGGCGCTCACAGGTCGACACCGCCCGCCGCCAGCTTTCAGCAACTGTCCCGCAGGAGGCCGCCCATGCAGCCTGATCTTCTGACCACCGAGGAAGTCGCTACCCGCCTCCGGGCCACACCTCGCTTCGTGCGCCGCCTCGTCGCCGAGCGGCGCATCACCTACGTCAAGGTGGGCCGCCTGGTCCGCTTCGAGGATGGCGCCGTCGCCGCGTACATCGAGGCGAACCGCGTCGTGCCGATCAACCGTGCTCAGATCGGTCTCGACCTGCGGAGGGCTGCCTGATGGCCGCCGGCAAGCAGGGCCGCAGGCGCTTCGGCAACCTGCGGAAGCGCGCTTCCGGCCGCTGGCAGGCGCGGTACCTCGGCCCGGACGGGCTGGACCACTCCGCGCCGAACACCTTCGCGACCGAGCGCGAGGGCGAGCAGTGGCTCACCCTCATCGAGTCCGAGATCATCCGGGGGCGCTGGCACGCGCCGGAGGCGGGCGAGGTCAAGCTCTCCGCGTACGGCGAGAAGTGGATCGCGGAACGCAAGCTCGCCCCGCGCACGCGCCAGGGTTACGAATACCTGTTCACGCTGCACATCGAGCCGCAATTGGGCGCGCTGGCTCTCGGCGCGATCCAGCCGGCCACGATCCGGGGCTGGCGACGCAAGCTCCTTGCCGCCGGCACACCCGAGCCGCAAGCGGTCAAGGCGTACGCCCTCCTCCGCGCGATCTTCGGGACGGCGGTCAAGGAAGACGAGATCATCCGGCAGAACCCGTGCCGCATCTCTGGCTATGACCGCTATCACACTCCCGAGCGACCCACGGCCACCGTCGCCCAGGTCTTCGCGCTGGCGGACGCCATGCCGCCCCGCTTCTTTGCCCTGATCGTCGTCGCTGCGCTCTCCGGCCTCCGCTGGGGTGAGCTGGCCGCGCTGCGTCGTCGGGATGTCGATCTTGCGGTGGCGCAAGTGCGAGTGCCGCGCAAGCTCGCCGTGTTGAAGAACCGGGTCGAGTTCGGGCCGCCGAAGTCCGAAGCCGGGGTCCGGGTGGTCGCGCTGCCGGCCGCTGCCGTGGAAGCGCTCGTGCCGCACCTTGACGAG
>CAKUMG010001421.1 GCA_934667465.1 uncultured Actinoplanes sp.
CCGCGGCCGCCGCGGCGCCGACCGTGTCCGCGTCGATGCGTCCCCAGATCGGATAGAGCGTGGTCAGCCAGCCGAACAGCGTCTCGTCCTGCGCCAGGCCGCGGGTCGCCCACTGGTAGAGGTGGTGGTGCGTGTTCACCAGGCCGGGGGTGAGCAGGCAGCCCGTGCCGTCGACGCGGCGCACCTGCCCCTGCTGCCCGGAGGCCCGGCCCGGGCCGGGACCCGGATGCTCGGGGGCCCGGCCCGGGCCGACCGCGGCGATCCGGCCGTCGTCGCCGACCACCACGTGGCCGTCGGCGTGCTCGGTGCCGGCCGCGTCGACGGTCGCCACCGTGACGTTCTCGATGATGATCATGCGGGGAACCCGAACGGGGCCGGCGCCACGTCGTCGCGGGTCACGGTGCCCTCGATCAGCCCGTAGGGCCGGTCACCCGCGATGAACACCTCGCCCGGGTTGGTCAGGTCGAAGGGGGCGAGGTCGGCGAGATAGTGATGTCTGTTCGGCAGTTCGAGACGGATCTCGGCGATCTCGGGGCGGCTCTGCAGCACCCGGGAGCCCATCGCGTACAACGTCTGCTGCAGGGAATAGCTGTAGGTCGTCACGAACGCGTGCACCATCGCATCCTTGGCCTTCTCGAACGACTCCGCCCACGGCGAGGAGTCGGAGGCGTGCCGCCACCGGGCGTCCACGGCCGTCGCGAGGATCCGGTCGGTGGTCTCGGGCAGGGTCGTGTACTCGTCGCGGGCGAAGCCGTGGAACTCCGAGTCGGTCGTGTTGAGCACCACGAAGTCGCGGAGCCCGGACTCGACCTGCACGGCGCCGTCACCGACGTCGGCGCGCGCGGTGCGGACGAAGTCGCCGCTGCGGCGGAACGAGTGCGGGCCCAGCCGCTCCCACCCGTACGAGTCGATCCTGACCGTCGCGTGCGAGATCTGCGGCCGCGTCGCGACGAAGTGCCGGCCCAGCAGCAGCGCGAACTCCTCGGGCTCGCCGACGCCGCGCTCGCGCGCGAACGCGTACACCGTGTTCTTCATCGTGTCCGTCGGCAGGACCCCGCCGTTGTCGCCGGTCAGGTGGGTGGCCTCCAGCTCGCCCGCCAGCGCGATGCTCACGTTGAGGTCGGCCAGCCCGTGCGTGTCGCCGTCCCGGGTGACCCGGACCAGCCGGGTCTCCGCCTTGCCGTACCGATGCGGTCCCAGCACGATCGCCACGCGTCAGCTCCCTCGATAGGTGGTGTAGCCGTACCGGCTCAGCAGCAGCGGCACGTGATAGCCCCGGCCGGTGTCGGCGATCCGGAACGCCACGGCGGCCTCCGGGAAGAAGGCCTCCGGGCCGAGGTGGGCGGCCACGTCGAACACGAGCCGGTAGTCGCCCGCGCCGGACACCTCGAAGCGCAGCCGCCCGTCGCCGTCGGTCGTGTCGTGCGAGGAACCCGCCGGGCCGTGCAGCGAGACCGGGACGCCACGCGCCGGCTCGCCGGTCACCGTGTCCAGCACGTGCGTCGAGATCGTGAACGGCAGCAGCCGCTCGAGCCGCAGCCGCGCGATCCGGCCCAGCTCGGCGGTCACGATCGGGCGCTCGGTGGCCTCGTCGTGGGTCAGCCGCTCGCGCGCCGCCGCCAGGATCTCGGACTGCGTCCGCCCGCTGGCGAAGATCAGAAAGACATGACCGAATTTCTGCTCGTACGCGCGGTTCGCCGCGACGAGTTCGGCCCTGGTGTCCTCGCCGGCGGTCCGCGCGGCCGTGGCCTGCTCGCGGCGGGACCACGCGGCCTCGGCGGAGTCGCCGGTGGCGCGCTCGCCGATCCGCGGGTGGGCGGCCAGGGCCCGCAGCACGTCCTCCCAGCTCAGCGACTCGGAGGCGGCCGCAGCGGCGGCGAGCAGGGCGGCACGGTCGGCGTAGGGC
>CAKUMG010001422.1 GCA_934667465.1 uncultured Actinoplanes sp.
CATCGAGGACGTGAAGGAGCCTGTCGCCGGGCCCGGTGAGGTGCTGGTGCGGGTGGTGGCGACGTCGATGAATCCGACCGAGACGGCGTTGCGGTCGGGGCGGCTGGCCGGGATCGTGCCGGTGGAGCTGCCGCTGACGCTGGGGTGGGACGTGGCCGGGATCGTGGCGGGCGCGCCCGTGATCGGGATGCTGGACCTGGGTGCCGCCGCGGAAGTCGCCGTCGCGCCGGCCGGGCGGGTGGTGCGTGCCCCGGAGGCCGTGTCGCTGGTGGACGCCGCGGCGCTGCCGCTCGCGGGGATGACGGCGTGGCAGGCCGTGGGGGAGCACGCGCAGGTCGGCGCGGGGGAGCGGGTGCTGATCAACGGGGCCGGGGGCGGCATCGGCGGGTTCGCGGTGCAGGTGGCCAAGCACCGGGGCACGTACGTCATCGCGACGGCGAGCCCTCGCAGCGCCGTGGCCGTCGCCGCGCTCGGTGCCGACGAGGTGCTCGACTACACGGCGGGGCCGCTGCGGCTGGAGCCGGTGGACGCCGTGGTCAACTGTGCGGCGATCGATGCGGCGGCCGCGGCGGCGCTGCCGGGGCTGGTGCGGGACGGCGGGCGGGTCGTCACCGTGGCTACGCCGGTCGAGCCGGCCGGGGAGGTGCGGGCGTGGCACATGGTGGTTCGCAACGATCCGGCGGACCTGGCCGAGCTGGTGCGGCTGGTCGACCTCGGGGTGATCCGGCTCGACATCAGCGGGCGGCGCGATCTCGCGGATCTGCCCGAGCTGCACCGCCTGTCGGAGCGCGGCGAGCTGCGCGGCAAGGTCGTCGTCACGTTGTAACGCCACACATCGCGGGCAAGGCACGGCCTCGGGCCGGAGCGCGCCACGCGGGACAAGCAGCGGCAGGGACGGCAGCGAGGGCGCCCCGGAGTCCGGGGCGCCCTCGCGTCACGCCTGTGTGGTGGCCGGTCTCACGCCCGGGTGAAGACCAGTGCCACGTTGTGGCCGCCGAAGCCGAACGAGTTGTTCATGGCGGCCGGGATGTCCAGCGGCCGCGCCTTGTGGGCGGCCACGTCGAGGTCGAGGCGGTCGTCCGGGTCGTCCAGGTTGATCGTCGGGGGTACGACGCTCTCCCGGATGGCCAGGATGGTGGCGATCGACTCGAGGGCACCGGCAGCGCCCAGCAGGTGACCGGACATCGACTTGGTCGAGGTGATCACGGGGTGGTCGCCGATGGCGGCGCGGATGCCCTTGATCTCGCCCATGTCACCGGCCGGGGTGGAGGTGGCGTGCGCGTTGACGTGGACGATGTCCGCGCCGGTCAGCCCGGAGTCGCGGATCGCCCGGTTCATGGCGCGGATGCCGCCCTTGCACTCCGGGTCGGGCTGGACGATGTCGTAGCCGTCCGAGGTAATGCCGGCGCCGGCGAGGCGCGCGTAGATCTTCGCTCCGCGGGCGATGGCGTGGTCGGCGCGCTCGAGGACCAGGACGCCGCCGCCCTCGCCCATGACGAACCCGTCGCGGCCCTTGTCCCAGGGGCGGGAGGCCCGCTCCGGGTCGTCGTTGCGGGTCGACATGGCCCGCATCGAGGAGAAGCCGGCCAGCGGCAGCGGGTGGATGACCGCCTCGACGCCGCCCGCCACGACCACGTCGGCGCGGCCGGCGCGGATGATGTCCATGCCCAGCGCGAGGGCCTCGGAGCCGGTGGCGCAGGCGCTCGCCACCGAGTGGACGCCGGCCTGCGCGCCGAGCTCGATGCCGACCCAGGCGGCGGGGCCGTTGGGCATGAGCATCGGCACGGTGTGCGGGCTGACCCGGCGCGGCCCGGAGGCCTCCAGGATGTCGTCCTGGTTGAGCAGGGTGGTCGCACCCCCTATGCCGCTGCCGAAGCTGACCGCCAGCCGCTCGGGGTTGAGC
>CAKUMG010001423.1 GCA_934667465.1 uncultured Actinoplanes sp.
CCGAGACGGATCCCGCCGTCATCCTCTACACGAGTGGGACCACCGGGCAGGCCAAGGGCGCCGAGCTGAGCCACTCGAACCTGGTCCTGAACGCGCTCACCTGCAACCGGCTGTTCCAGGCGCGCCCGGCGCAGGAGACTCACCTGGTGGTGCTGCCGCTGTTCCACTCGTTCGGGTCCACCGTGAGCATGAACGCCGGGTTCTCCACGGCGTCGACTCTGGTGCTGATGCCGCGGTTCGAGCCGGCCGGGGCGGTGCAGCTGCTCCAGAGCGAGGAGGTGACGTTCTTCGCGGGCGTGCCGACCATGTGGTGGGCGCTGCTCAACGCGTTCACCGGCGAGGTCGACGTGGAGCGGATCGCCCGGGTGATGCGGGTCGCGGTCAGCGGCGGCTCGGCGTTGCCGGTGGAGATCATCAGGGCGGTCAAGGAGCGGCTCGGGCTGACCATCCTGGAGGGGTACGGGCTGTCGGAGACCTCCCCGGTCGCCACGTTCAGCCCGATGGAGGCCGAGTCCCGGCCGGGGTCGATCGGGCTGCCGGTCTGGGGTGTGGAGGTCAAGCTCATCGACCCGGAGTGGAACACGATCGAGGCGCCGGAGGAGATCGGCGAGATCGCGATCCGCGGGCACAACATCATGCTCGGCTACTACAACCGGCCGGAGGCCACCGCCGAGGTGATGCGCGACGGCTGGTTCCGCAGCGGCGACCTCGGCAAACGGGACAAGGACGGCTGGTACTACGTCGTCGACCGGGCCAAGGACATGATCATCAGGGGTGGCTTCAACGTGTACCCTCGCGAGATCGAGGAGGTCCTGATGAACCACGAGGCGGTCTCGCTGGCCGCGGTCATCGGGGTGCCGCACCCGAGTCACGGGGAGGAGGTCAAGGCGTACGTGATCCGCAAGGAGGGCTCCACCGTCACGGAGGAGGAGCTGGTCGCCTGGGGAAAGGACCAGATGGCGAGCTACAAATACCCTCGCATCGTGGCGTTCGTCGACAGCCTGCCCATGACCGCGACCGGCAAGTTGCTGAAGCGCGCGCTCACGTGACCCGAGGCTTGATCGCTTGCGCGGGTGCGGCACAGTGACGAACGTGACCGCACCAGCACGCCCGGCGACGGCGATGCCGATCCGCCCGGCCCCGGGCCCCGGAACCGTCGCGGTGCCGCCCCGGCGCGGGCCGTGGCGGCGGGCCGGCGACCTGCGACGGACCACACCCGGCCGGTTCCGGCTGATCCTGATCGCGCTGGTGGTGCTGGGGGCGCTGACCGGGCTCCTCACGGGCATCACCGCCGCGTCCGCCCGCTCCGGCACGGGACAGCTGCGCGACAACGCCCAGCCGCTGCTGCTCGAGGCGGAGACCATCTTCTCGGCGCTCGCGGACGCGGACACCACCGCCGCGCAGGCGTTCCTGGCCGGCGGGCTTGAACCGGCCGAGCTGACCGAGCGCTACGACGAGGACCTCGACCGGGCCGCCACGGCGCTGGCGTCGGCCGCGCGGCGGACGCCCGCCGACAGCGACGCGGGGCGGGCCATCACCGCGCTGAACGCGGGGCTGCCCCGCTATGCCGCGCTGGTCGCGACCGCGCGGGCCGACAACCGGCAGGGACTGCCGGTCGGCGCGTCGTTCCTGGCGGCCGCATCCCAGCTCAACCGGGACGAGCTGCAGGCCGAGGCGCAGACGCTGCTGCGGCTCGCGCAGGAGGAGGTCGGCGACGGATACTCCGACGCCACGGCGACCGGGTGGTCCGTGACCCTGACGGTGCTGCTGGTCGCGCTGGTCGGCGCGCTGGTGGCCGCGCAGGTGCACGTGTCCCGAGTCAGCCGGCGCACCTTCAACGTCCCGATGGTCGCCGCGACCGCCGTGACCGTGGTCCTGGCGGGGCTCATCGCGATCATCAT
>CAKUMG010001424.1 GCA_934667465.1 uncultured Actinoplanes sp.
GACCGACGACCTCGCCACGCTCGCGCGCCGCATCATCGACGGCAGCAACTATCTGACGCTCGCCACCGCCGACGCCGCCGGGCGCCCGTGGGTCACGCCCGTCTGGTTCGCGCCCGTCGCGCCCGGCGGCTACCTGTGGCTGTCTCGGCCCTCGGCCCGCCACTCGGTCAACATCGCCGCGCGGCCCGAGGCCGGCATCGTCATCTTCGACTCGGCCGCACCGATCGACCAGGGCCAGGGGGTGTACGCGGACGCGCTGGCCGCCGAGGTCCCCGCCCCGGACCTGGCGGCGGCCGTGGCGATCTTCTCCGCCCGCTCGGCGGCCGCGGGCGGGCGTCCCTGGCAGGTCTCCGACGTCGCCGGCCCGGCCGCCTTCCGCCTCTACCGGGCCCGCGCCACGGCCCACTACGTCCTCGACGACCACGACACCCGCGTCCCGGTGGAGGTGAGCTGATGCTCACCGGGCGGGTTGCCGTGCGAGGGGATCTGGCCGAGCTGGAGCCCCTGGTGGCGGCGGCGATCCGGGAGTTGCAGCGGGAGTTCCTCGACCCGGCGCAGGTCGCCGCTAGCCGGGCCATCATGGGCGTCGACACGCAGCTCGTGGACGACGGGACGTACTTCGTGGTGGAGGCCGACGGGCGGATCGCCGGGTGCGGCGGGTGGAGCAGACGAGCCACGCTGTACGGCGGGGATCACTCCGCCGGCCGGGACGCGGCGCTGCTCGACCCGGCGACGGAGGCGGCGAAGCTGCGGGCGATGTACACCCATCCGGCGTACGCGCGGCGGGGTGTCGGGCGGCTGATCGTGGGCCTGTGCGAGGCGGCGGCGCTGGCGGAGGGGTTCCGGGCCCTCGAGCTGGTGGCGACGCTCGCCGGGGAACCGCTGTACCGGGCGGCCGGGTTCGGCGAGGTCGCGCGTTTCACCGACGGGGCGGGGGGAGTGCCGGTGCCGCTGGTCCGGATGCGCAAGGAATTGCGCTCCACCAGTAGTTGACCGTGGGGCCCTGGGCCGCCGGGGTGGCGCCGAGCGATTCGTAGAGCCGGCGGGCGGCCGTGTTCGCCCGGCCGGTGGTCAGGAACGCTCGGGTGGCGCCGTCGTGGGCGGCGGCCTCGAGGAACGCTTCGGTCAGGGCGCGGCCGATGCCGCGGCGGCGATGGGGTTCGGCGACCTCGAGATGATGGAGGTACGCCATGCGGCCGCCGTCGGGGCGGGGCAGCAGGTGGCCCCAGCACCAGCCCGCGAGGTCCTCCGCCGTGGTGGCCACGACAGCCAGCGCTCCGGGTGCGGCGGCGAACGCGTCGGGCGCGGTTCCCGGGTCGGCCCCGAAGCGGGCCAGGGCGCGGCGCAGCAGGGCGGTGTCGCCGGGCGGGACCCGGACGACGGTGGTGTCAGGCGGCGGCACGCGAGGCGGCGTGGCGCAGCACCGGGTGGCGCGCCTCCCAGGCGGCGCGGACACCGCGGGGGAGGTTGAGCTCGGGCCAGACGCGGGTCAGGGTCGGGCCGTGCACGTACGCGCGCAGCTCGTCGGCGCGGACGGCCTCGCGGAGCACGTTCTCGTACATCCAGAGCAGCATGGTGTGCTGCCCCAGGTCGAACGTGCGGTGCGGGTTCCACCAGAGCCGCAGCGGCAGCTCGACCAGACCGCGGGTGGGGCCCGTCAGCTCGGTGAGCGTGCCGGTGACCAGCACGGGGCGGTGGGGGCGGGCGAGATGGACCTGCGGGCCGGAGCCGGTCCCAGGAGCAATGGCGCGCTCGCGGGTGAACATGCGACAAGCGTAAGACATGACAGCCCCGGATGCGGCACCCCCTAGGCTCCTAGGACGATCCAGGCGTACCGCGTTCTGTGCTCCCTTCCGCCGCCGGGGCCTGGCAGGCGCGGACCTGGCCTGGCTGGAGG
>CAKUMG010001425.1 GCA_934667465.1 uncultured Actinoplanes sp.
CGGCAAGCTCCGCGCGATCGAGCGGACCACCCGCCAGCAGCTCGAGCAGATCCAGATCCCGTCGCCCGCGGACGTCTCGGCGCACCGCGTCGCGGCGCTGCTCGGCCGGGTCCCCGCCCGCCGCGAGGTCGGCCGCCTGGACCTGTACCGCACGGCCGCCGCCGAGTTCCTGGCCGCCGCCGGGCGCGCCCCGGCCGCCCGGCCGCTGACCGCGTGGATGCTGCGCGCCGCGACCGCCGAGACCGCTCGCTGGCGCACCGCCGGCCATGACGTCCGCGTGATCGTGAACCTCGCCGCCGCCGACCTGCGCGACGACGGCCTGCCCGAGCTGATCCTCGCCACCGCGGCGGGCGCGGGCCTGCCGGTGGCGGCGCTGGGCGTCGAGTTCAGCGAGAGCGCCGTCGCCGCCGACCCGGAGCACGGCCCGGCCGCGCTGACCCGGCTCGCGGAGGCCGGGATCGCCGTGGACCTCGGCAACGTCGGCGCCCGCGCGGCCGGCTGGCTGACGGTCACCCGGGCGCCGGTGTCCCGCCTGCGCATCGACCGCGAGCTGGTGCGGCTGCTGCCCGAGAGCCGGTCCGCCGAGCGGGTCGTCGCCGGGCTGATCGGCATCGCGCACGACCTGGGCCTTGCGGGACTGGCCGTCGGGGTGGAGAGCCACGCCGCCGCGCGCACGCTGATCGAGCTGGGCGCCGACGGCCTGCAGGGCTTCGCGCTGTGCCGCCCGCTGCCCGCCGCCGAGGTGCCCACCTGGCTCACGGCGTGGAAGCTGGCGCGCGCCCGGGAGGCCGTACCCGCCTAGGTCTTGATCTCAGCTGTTCCAGGTCTTGACCAGCAGGTCGCGGGTGTCGCTCAGCAGCTGCGGCAGCACCTTGGTCCGGGCGATCACCGGCATGAAGTTGCCGTCGCCGCCCCACCGCGGCACGACGTGCTGGTGCAGGTGCTCGGCGATCCCGGCGCCCGCGACCGATCCCTGGTTCATGCCCAGGTTGAAGCCGTGCGGGCTGCTCGCCTGCCGGATCACCCGCATCGCCCGCCGGGTGAACGCCGCCACCTCGGCGGTCTCGGCCTCGGTCAGCTCGGTGTAGTCGGCGACGTGCCGGTAGGGGCAGACCAGCAGATGCCCCGGGTTGTACGGGTACAGGTTGAGCAGCGCGAACACCAGCTCACCGCGCGCCACCACCAGGCTGCTGCTCTCCGGCAGCCCCGGCGCCACGCAGAACGGGCAGCCCTCCGGCGTCGCGTAGCCGCCCTCGGGCCGGTCCTCCCCCGAGATGTACGCCATCCGGTGCGGCGTCCACAGCCGTTCCAGCCCGTCCGGTTCCCCAGCGTCGCTCACGAAGTCACCCTATCCGCACAGCACATCGACAGGTGCGGGCGTCTGCTTGGTGAGAGCAGGTGACGGGCGGGGAGGACGGATGGAGTTCGAGGAGTTCGTGGCGGCGCGGTCACCGGCCCTGCTGCGGTACGCGATGCTGCTGGCCGGCGATCGCGAGCAGGCCCGCGACCTGGTGCAGGAGGTGCTGACCCGGGCCCTGGTCAAGTGGCCCCGCATCGAACGGGCGGACGAGCCCTACGCGTACGTGCGCCGCATGCTCACCAACGAGTACCTGTCGTGGCGCCGCCGCCGTCGCATCCCCACGGTCCCACTGCTGGAGGACACCGACCGCCCCGCCCCCGTTGCGCCCGAGCACGGCACCGACCTGTGGAACCTGCTCGCGGAACTGCCCCGGCAGCAGCGCGCGGTGCTGGTCCTGCGCTACTACGAGGGCCTGACCGACGACGAGATCGCCGGCGTCCTCGGGTGCCGGGGCAGCACCGTCCGGGCGTACGCGAGCCGCGCGCTCGCCTCCCTGCGCATCGAGATCACCCAGCACCAGGGGGTACTGCCG
>CAKUMG010001426.1 GCA_934667465.1 uncultured Actinoplanes sp.
ACCCCACCGTTGCAGCCCAGCACGCCGAACACCACGGCGTCGGGGTAGGCGGGCCCGGCGTGCGGTGCCGGCCAGTCGTACCGGCGGACGTCGGGGCCCCGGTCGGCGTGCGCCGTGACGCCGGCTCGGAGCCGGTAGTAGTCGGTGTAGGTGGCGACGTCGACGTAGAGCGGATCGCTGCCCGGTCGGGTCAGGTTCCGGTCGTACGTCAGCGGCACCCCGTTCTCGAGCAGGTAGGGCCGTTGGTGCTCCTCCCCCGCCCGCTGGTTGATCGCCAGCCAGTTGCCGGTGCCGGAGACGGCGAGGGCGGCGGCGTAGAGCACGGTCAGCAGCACGGTGGCGGCCGGCAGGCCGCGGGGCAGGGCCGGGACGCGCAGCGCGGGCAGGCGCAGGTGCGGGGCGTGCGAGGGTGCGAGCAGGGACACGGGAGGACCTCCAGCGGGGGATCGGATGCCCGCCGGGCCGGCGTCCCAGGCCCGCTCGGGGAGCGGAGCCGGGGCGCCGGCACGGCGACGGCGCTGCGGGGTGCCTCAGGCGTGCGGACGCCGGAGGCGGCACCGCACTTGAGGGCGTCCTTGGCCTTCTGGAGCAGACCGGTCATCGGCGCCGGGGGCGTGCCGTACAGGCGCGGGTCGCCCGGCGGCAGGATCGGGGCGTCGGCGGTGGCCTCGATGCGACGGGCCGAGAACGTCGCCCGGCCGTCGATCGACGGACCGGACGCCCAGCTGCCGGCGGCGGCGTCGGGGCCGTCGGAGGCGTCGATGAAGGTGTAGCCGAGGTCGCCGACCTCCTCCTCCAGCGGGAAGGCCTCGGGCACCGGGATGCCCTCGATGCCGTCGGACTTGAGCTCCTCGGTCGCGGCCAGCCACTGCTGCTGGTGGTAGTGGTCGCGGGTGATGAGGAACCGGAGCAGGTCCTTCACGCCCGGGTCGTCGGTCATGTTGTAGAGGCGGGCCACCTGCAGCCGGCCCTGCATCTCGGCCGTGGCGTTGTACATGAAGTCGGCGTACAGGTTGCCGCTGGCGGTGACGTACGCGCCGGTCCACGGGTTGCCCATGCTGTCCATGTAGGACGCCGCCTGGCCGTTCACGATCAGGTGCTGCGGGTTGTGCTGCCCGTAGCCGGCGGCGGCCTCCTTGGTGCGGTCCGCGGCGTCGGGCTTGAGCGGCATGTGGTCCAGCAGCCGGTCGATCATCGTCACGATCATCTCGACGTGGGCCAGCTCCTCGGTGCCGATGGCGAGGAGCATGTCCTTGTACTTGCCGGGCAGCCGGCAGTTCCAGCCCTGCAGCAGGTACTGGGTGGCGACGGTCATCTCGCCCCACTGACCGCCGAGGATCTCCTGCATCTTGCGGGCGAAGTCCGGGTCCGGGCCGTCGGGCTTGGCCTCGTACTGCAGGGCGTGGGTGTGCGTGAACACGGGGGGCTCCTCTGTGCGGTCGGCGCACCCGCTGTCGCGGCTGCTCCAGAGGACTGCCCGCCCCGGGTGGCCTGCCCGTGCCGTCCGGTGGCCCCCTGGTGCCAACCTGACGGACCCGTTCAGGCTCCTCCGCCATCCGCGCGCGAAAGACGGATCCCCTACCGGTCGGGGAGGTCCACCCGCAGGGTCAGGCCCGCGTCGGTCACCGCCCAGACGACGGTGCCGCCGAGGTCGTGGGTGTGCCGCTGCACCGACCACAGCCCCAGCCCGGTCAGGTCCACCGGCGGCACGTCGCGGCGCAGGTACTGCACGACGCGGTGCGGGGAGGTGACGTCCTGGGTCAGCGACAGGCGCACCACCCCGCCGCGGCTGGTCACCGCCAGCACCACCGGGGCGCCGTCGCCGTGCCGGTGGGCGTTCTCCAGCAGGTTGGTGAGGATCCGCTGTACTCGGGCGTCAGCCACCCGGACAC
>CAKUMG010001427.1 GCA_934667465.1 uncultured Actinoplanes sp.
GCGCAGCTCGGAGCGCAGCACCTGGACCACGCCCTCGGCGTCCAGCTGCTCGATGCCGCGGCGGAACCGCTTGGCGACCGAGGTGTCGGAGGTGCGCACGACGGCGAAATGCTCCGGCGGGAACGACGGCAGCGGCGGGAACTGTGCGGCGGTCCCGGCGTAGAGGGTGTCGCCGATGCCGAGCGCTGTCGCGTTGACCAGGCCGACCACGTCGCCGGGGAACGCCTCCTCGATGGTCTCGCGGCCCTGCCCGAAGATCTGCTGCGCATACTTGGTCGCGAACGGCCGGCCGGTGCCTGCGTGGGTCACGATCATGCCGCGCTCGAACCGGCCGGAGCAGATTCGCATGAACGCGACCTGGTCCCGGTGCGCCTTGTTCATGTTCGCCTGGATCTTGAAGACGAACCCGGTGAACGCGCCGTCGACGGGCTGGTCGGTGCCGGCGACCGTCGGACGCGCCGCCGGCGGGGGCGCGAGCTCGACGAGCAGATCGAGCAGCTGCCGTACGCCGAGATTGGCGACCGCCGCACCGAACAGCACCGGGGTGCTCGTCGCGGCGAGGAACGTCTCCTGGTCGTGGTCCGCGCCGGTCATCTCGAGCAGCTCGAGCTCCTCGTTGGCGGTGACCCACTGCTCGCCGTAGAGCTCCGCCGCCTCGGCCGCGCTCATCTCCTCCTCGATGGCGAGCCCGGCGCCGCCGGGGGAGCGCTGCATCCGGGTGAACACCCCGGTCCGGCGGTCGATCACCCCGTGGAACTGCCCGGCGATGCCCACCGGCCACGTCAGCGGCGTCGGCTTGAGCCCGATCCGCTCCTCGATCTCGTCGAGCAGCGCCAGCGCGTCGTGGCCGGGCCGGTCCCACTTGTTGATGAACGTCATCACCGGGATGCTGCGCTGCCGGCACACCTCGAACAGCTTGAGCGTCTGCGGCTCCAGGCCCTTGGCCGCGTCGAGCAGCATGACCGCACTGTCGACCGCGGTCAGCACCCGGTAGGTGTCCTCGGAGAAGTCGGCGTGCCCCGGCGTGTCCAGCAGGTTGATCACGGTGTCGCGGTAGGAGAACTGCAGCGCCGCCGACGTGACCGAGATGCCACGCTGCTGCTCCATGGCCATCCAGTCGGACACCACACCCTTGCGGTCACCCTTGCCGTGCACCGCGCCGGCCTGCCCGATCACCCGCGCGTGCAGCGCCAGCGCCTCGGTCATCGTCGACTTGCCGGCATCCGGGTGCGAGATCACCGCGAACGTCCGCCTCCGCCCGGCCTGCCCGGCAACACCCGGCCCCGACGCCGACAGGGTTTGACTCACGACCCGCTCCCGATGCTCACGATCCCGACGCCTCCGGCGTGCGCCCGGCGGACGACCCGCAACGGTATCCCGCCGCACCCCGCCCCCGCGCATCGCCGGGCCGTGATCACCCTCACCCCTTCCCCCGTACGGCGTCCCGCCCGCCCCGCCGCCGCTCGCGTCGCAGGCCGAGCGCTACATGACCTGTCCGACGCCGTAGACGGCCTGGGCGTGCGTGAAGCCCTCGTACTCGAGCTGGCTGATCAGCCCCGAGCGGGAGAACGACTGCCCGTCGAGGTAGTTCTCCGCCGTCTTGGCGGCCTGTTCCTTCCAGTCGGCGTTCACGGAGTTCACGCCGTGCACGGCCTGGGCCTCGGTGAAGCCCTCG
This sequence comes from uncultured Actinoplanes sp., assembly GCA_934667465.1. Lineage (GTDB taxonomy): Bacteria > Actinomycetota > Actinomycetes > Mycobacteriales > Micromonosporaceae > Actinoplanes. The sequence continues at coordinate 1,676 of CAKUMG010001427.1, forward strand.
TACTTGAGCTGCTTGATGAGGCCCTTGCGGGAGAACGACTGCCCGTCGAGGTAGCTCTCCGCCTGCCCGGCGGCCTGCTTCTTCCAGTCGGGCTTCAGGTGGTCCACGGCCTTGGTCGCGACCTTCGCCGGGTAGCCCTCGTACTTCAACTGCTTGATCAGGCCGGTACGGGAGAACGACTGGCCGTCGAGGTAGCTCGCCGCGGTCTCGATGGC
>CAKUMG010001428.1 GCA_934667465.1 uncultured Actinoplanes sp.
CACCACCGTGTCTAAAGTTGTCGCGTGTCGGTGACCATAGAACGTCCGGCGGCCACCCGCAGCGAGCTGCGCTGGGAAGTCGTGCTCGTGCTGCTGCTCTCGCTGGGCCAGTCCGCGGTCTACGCCGTGGTGTCCCTGGTGGCGAAGCTCACCGCCCCGGGCGGGCTCTCCAACCAGGCTGCGGTCCTCAACCGCTCCCAGTCGCCCCGGCCCTACCTCGACCTCACCTATCAGCTGCTCGACATCTTCTTCACGCTGATCCCGGTCGCGGTGGCCCTCTATCTGCTGCAGCGGGACCGGATCCAGCCGTTCCGCACGCTCGGCATCGACTTCCGGCGCCCGGCCCCCGACCTGGGCTGGGGCACCGCCCTTGCCGCCGGCATCGGTCTCCCCGGCCTGCTCCTGGTCTTTGCGGCCGCGCAGCTCGGGCTGAACGCCAAGATCGTGCCCGCCGCGCTGGAGCCGGTGTGGTGGGCGGTGCCGGTGCTGATCCTCGCGGCCGTGCAGAACGCCGTGCTCGAAGAGGTCATCGTTGTCGGCTACCTGATGACGCGGCTGCGCTCATTCGGCTGGCGGCTCGTCTGGATCGTCACGACGAGCGCCGTGCTGCGCGGGTCGTACCACCTCTACCAGGGGTTCGGCGCCTTCGTCGGCAACGTCGTGATGGGGGTGGTGTTCTCGCTGTTCTTCCTGCGCAAGGGGCGGGTGATGCCGCTGATCGTCGCGCACACGCTGCTGGATGTGGTGGCGTTCGTCGGCTACACCCTGCTGCCGTCGAGCTGGCTCGACTGGCTCTGACGGCTCGGGTCGCCTTCTTCAAGACCCGAGCCGGAGAAAACCTTCAGGCAGCCGTACGCCGGGACTGCGCGCGGTAGTACAACGTGGCCCTCGCGGCGGCGGCCCGCACCCCGGCCCGGCTCGTGAGGCCGGCCGCGAGCAGGCTGGTGCCCGGGAACACGCGGTTGACGAGCCGCAGCGCCGTCCAGCCGCCCGCCTGCGCGGTCAACATCCGACCGAGCCGCCACACCGCATCGGTGAAGCCCGTCGTGTCGTACGAGGCCTCGCCCGCGGCCGCCAGCGCCGACCGGGCGTCCTCGTGGCTGGGGTGCACCCGGCCGAGCACGAGCAGGTCGGCCGCCCGTTCCTCGTGCGTGGGATCGATCCCGTACGCAGCGGCGACATGCAGCGACAACTCCGCCTGCGCGAACGCGGCCGTCCCAAGCAGTGCCACCGGCGCGTACGACCCGGCAACGGCGGCGAACACGCTGCTGGCCGTGCCGAACCGGGTGAACCGCTGCACCGCGAGCCGCGCGACAGCATCGGGATCGGCGGCCGGATAAGCGCTCCTGATCCCGTCGGCCCACTCCGCCGCGACCGGCCCGAGCGACTGCACGGCGGCGACGGCGAGCAACTCGGGAGCGTGCCCGGGATCGGCGACGATCCGGGCCCACGGCTCGGCCCTGAACTCCGGCCGGCTCCCCCCACCCTCGGCGGCAGGCTCCTCCCTGGCGGGCGGCTGCGATTCGACCGGCTGTTCCTTCAGCTCCTTCAGCGGCTGAGGCTCGTCCGGGACCGTTTCCAGCGTCGGCTCGACCACGCCGGGCGCAATCTCAGCGGCAGCAGCCTTGACCACCCGACCAGCTTGTGTGCTTTCCGTCACCTTTGCGACGGCGGCTTTCGTGGCTTTCGCGGCTTTCACCGCTTTCGCCGGGGCCTTGGCGCGGGCCGGCTGTCGCTTCGCTGGAGTGGCCTTAGTCACCGCCGATGGCGCCTCCGTAACGGCGGCATCACTCTCAGAAGCAGTGCTTGGCTCTTCGGTGGCGGGCTTCACGGGCGGAACAACCGGAAAACCGCTTATAGTCAGATTTACAAAAAGCGATTTTGCAATC
>CAKUMG010001429.1 GCA_934667465.1 uncultured Actinoplanes sp.
GCGCAGATCCTCGCCGCGTTCCCCGGGCGGTGCGTGGTCGTGCCGATGGACGGGTTCCACCTCGCGCAGACCGAGCTCGAGCGGCTCGGGCGCGCCGACCGCAAGGGCGCGCCCGACACGTTCGACGCCGCGGGCTACGTCGCGCAGCTGCGCCGGCTCCGGCCGCGCGAGTGTGCACGAACCGGGCCCATCCAGGCCCGATGACCCCGATCACTGCACAACCGCGCGGGCCCGACCGCTCAGACCCAGGCGTCGCGGCGCAGGGGTGGGGGCTCGCCGCCGGGCCGTTGCGCCAGCACCTGGTTGACGCCCAGCTTGCCCGCCTCGACCAGCGGGTCCAGGGCGCTCAGGAAACGGCTCCAGATCTCCTCGTACGCCTGCGGCGGCAGGTCGTCGGGGTAGACGTTCTTCTTGTCCGTGTCCGGGCGCAGGTCCTTGTAGAGCGCCGACACCTTCGTCGGGTGCCCGGTGAGCAGGCTGAACGCCTTGATGTTGAACGTGAAGCCGTCGGGGGTGCGCTGCGCCCAGAGCTTCGTGGTCTGCTCGGCGGGCGGGCCGTAGTAGGTCGAGTCGACCTCGACGACCGGGAACTGCTTCGCGTAGTGGGCGAGGCGCTTCTCCGGGGTGTCCGCCGTCGCCGGGTACCAGCCCGACTCGAGCAGCGTCTTGTCGGTCCACGAGGCCGTGCCGACCTGGATCTCCCCCACGTCACCCTCCATACGGCCGGTCCGCCGCCCGCGAGTCGCGGGTGGCGGACCGGGTACGCGTGGGTCAGCCCGCGCGACGCTCGCGGTTGGCCTTGCAGTGCACGCACGTCGTGGCCGACGGGAACACCTCGAGACGCTCCACCGGGATCGGGTTGGAGCAGCCCTCGCAGTTGCCGTAGGTGCCCTCGTCGAGGCGCTGCATGGCGATCTCCGCCTGCGTGCGCCGGTCGAGCAGGGTCCGCAGCAGCGACGTCGCGGCGTCACGCTCGGCCGTCTTGGATCCGCTGTCGGCCTGGTCGTCACCGGCGGCGTCGCCGATCTCGACGAGCCGCAGCCGGTGGTTCTCGGCGACTGCCTCCTCGTACTCGGTGCTCAGCTCGGCGTATCGGGTCTGCAGCAGCACCCGGATCCGCTCGACGTCCTCGCCCGAGCGAGCCTTGGCGGTGTCGGCACCTTTACCCGTGATGACCGCGCTGTTGACGAGCATGTGCTCCCCCTGCCCTTCCCTCTGCCCCTGCCGGTGAGCGTCGCCCGCATACGGTCGTGAACACCGTGGAGCCGGCTGATACCCACCGCCGGAGATCCCAAACGGGATCCCCGCGAAAAAGTAACCGCAGCATAACTGTCAGTGCTCGTTACCGCCACGGACTGCGCAAACCTGTCCACGCGTCGCAGGTCACAGGCCTGCGCCGGGGCATTCACTCACGCGCTGAGCACCACCGCGGGGTGGCGTGGATCATCCAGGCGGACCACGAGGTCGGCGAACGCGCCCGGGCTCACCTCGTCGGTGTAGCGGGTCAGCGCGGGCAGCGTCCAGCGGTCCCCGGCCGCGGTCCGGCGCCCGAGCGCGCCCGCGGAGAGGTGCAGGTGGACGGTCAAATCGAAGGGCAGCCCCGCGCCGAGCAGCAACGGGCCGCTGACCAGCACGACGGCCTCCGGGGGCAGCTGACGGTACGGCTCCCGGGCCGCCCGGTCGATCGCGGCGTCCCAGAGCCGGGTCACGACGCGGCCACTGCCGTCCGGCCCGGCCGGGTCGAGGACCTCGCGGCGCAGGCCGGCCTCGTCGAGCCAGCCCTCGTAGTAGGAGTCCGGGTTGGTCCGCCCGAACTCGAGGCGCACCGAGGCGGGCCGCAGGAAGTCGGCCGCGGCGACCCGGACGGCGGGGCGCCCGCGCGCCCGGAG
>CAKUMG010001430.1 GCA_934667465.1 uncultured Actinoplanes sp.
GTACCGGGAGATCGTCGGCGCGCTGGACCGGCTCGGCGCGCAGGAGCTGCGCCGGCGCGAGCAGCTGCGCGACGAGGAGCAGCGCGCCCGCGGCGTCACGTTCAGCGTGGCCGGCGAGGCGAGCACCCGGCTGTTCCCGTTCGACCTGGTCCCCCGGCTGGTCGACGCGCCGGACTGGGCCGCGCTGCGGGCCGGGCTCACCCAGCGCGCCCGCGCGCTGGACGCGTTCCTGCGCGACGTCTACGACGAGCGCTGGGCGGTCAAGGACGGCATCATCCCGGGCTGGGTGGTGGACGGCTCCCCCGGCCTCAAGCCGACCGGCGCGCTGATGCGGCGGCAGGCCACCCGGGTCCAGGTCGCCGGCATGGATCTGGTCAAGGACCGGCAGACCGGCTGGCACGTGCTGGAGGACAACCTGCGGGTGCCGTCCGGCATCGGGTACGCGATCCAGAACCGCCGCCTGACCCTCTCCGTGCTGCCCGAACTGCCGCTGCCGGACAACCTGCTGCCGGTGGACGACACCCCGGCCATGCTGCGCCGCGCGCTGGTCTCGGCCGCGCCTCCGGCGGCCGGCGACGACCCGTCGATCGTGGTGCTCAGCCGGGGCCCCGACGACTCGGCCTGGTTCGAGCACCGGCTGCTCGCGCTGGAGATGGGCGTGCCGGCCGCGGTCAGCACGGATCTCCAGGTCGAGGACGGCATGGTGATGCTGGTCCAGCAGGGCCGGCGGCAGCGGGTGGACGTGATCTACCTGCGGATGGACGAGGACGAGCTGCTGCACGCGCCGGGTGCGGACGGCATGCCGCTGGGCTGGCCGATCCTCTCCGCCGTGCACACCGGGCGCGTCTCGGTGGCGAACGCGCTGGGCAACGGCGTCGGCGACGACAAGGCGATCTACGCGTACGTGCCGAAGTTCATCGAGTACTACCTGAACGAGAAGCCGCTGCTCGCGGACGTCCCCACCTACCTGGGCGGCGTACCGGAGCAGTGCGCGGAGATCCTCCGGCGGCTCGGCGAACTGGTGGTCAAGCCGGTCGACGGGTACGGCGGCGACCGCGTCGTGATCGGCCCGTACGCGACCGAGGACGAGCTGACCGCGCTGCGTCACCAGGTCACGGCCGCGCCGCACCGGTGGATCGCGCAGGAGGTGGTCTCGCTCTCCACGCACCCGGTCTTCGACGGCCACCGGCTCACGCCACGGCACGTGGACCTGCGCGCGTTCGTCTTCCTCGGCGACGGCGCGGAGGTGGGCTCGGCCGCGCTGACCCGGGTGGCGCCGCAGGACAGCCTGATCGTCAACTCGTCCCGTGGCGGCGGCGCGAAGGACACCTGGCTGCTCGGATGACGCTCGGATCCTGGGAGGAACAGCTCACACACCGGACTGCCGGAGCCCGGTCACGGGTAGACGAACCGATCTGAACAGCGGTAACGCTGCGCTGCGTGTTCGACCATTTACGGCACCGTCATATTCCGGTAATGCGGTCTACGCAATCTAGAGACGTCGGCCGCACCATGACGGTGCCCATCGCTCGCATGGGAGGTCTGTCATGTGCGGAATAGGTGGCGAATTCAGATACGACGGCACCGCGCCGGGCCCGGAGGCGGTCCGGCGCATGCTGCCGTGCCTGGAGTCCCGGGGCCCGGACGGGGAGGGCCTCTGGGCCGAGGGCCCCGCCGCGCTCGGCCACCGCCGCCTGGCCATCATCGACCTGTCCGACGAGGGCGCACAGCCGATGGTCGACGACGAGCTGGGCCTGGCCATGGTCTTCAACGGCTGCGTCTACAACTACCGGCAGCTGCGTACCGAGCTGCAGCAGGCCGGCTACACGTTCCACTCCACCTCGGACACCGAAGTGATCATGAAGGCGTACCACCGGTGGGGGGTGCGC
>CAKUMG010001431.1 GCA_934667465.1 uncultured Actinoplanes sp.
ATCCGGGCCCGCGCCGCCGACCCCGCCGGGCACGCGGACGAGATCGACGACGCCGCGCCCGTGCTGGTCCCGCGGCTGCGCGAGCTCGCCGACGACCTGGTGGCCCGGCTCGACGACGCGACCCGGGAACGCAGCGCGCTGCAGCTGGCGTCCGCGGTGGTCGCGACCGGTTCCCGCGTGTCACAGCCCGCCGGCGGGGTGCTGACCGACGGGCTCACGTACCGCTTCACCGCCGCCGACCTGCTCCTGGACGAGCACCTCACCACCGCATCCGTCGCTGCTCCCGCCGACGAGATCACGACCGTGGCCCCGCTGGTGACGCTGGGCGCGACCAGCCCGGGCGCGGCCGGCGGCATGGTGACGGCTGCGGACGCGACGGCGGTGCCGGCCGCTCCCTCGCGCTCGTTCATCGCACCGCCTTCTGCTGCGCCGCCCCTTTCCGTTGCGCCGCCCCTTTCCGTTGCGCCGCCCCTTTCTGTCGCGCCGCCGCCTTCTGTCGCGCCGCCGTCGGTGGAGGCGCTGGTCACGCTGCCGTCGCGCGTCGACGCGCCGGTGCTCATCCACAGTCCCGTACGCGAAACGCCAGTCCTCGCCCCCGAAGTGGCCGTCCAGGTGCTCGACTCCCTGCACCGGGACCCCCGGCGCCCCGGCCTGCGGTTCCAGGAGGAACCCGCCCCCGCGGCCCAGGGCGTGCCCGGCCCCGACGGCCTCGACGACGAGCGCGACTGGCTCCGCCGCACGCTGACCCGCGAGTACGACGCCGCCGCCAGCTCGGTCTCCCGGATCCTCGCCGAGTACCCCGGGTTCCACGCCGGCCCCGACACCATGACCGACGCCGTCGCCGTCCGGCTCTACCTGTCACCGACCGGCGACGGCCTCGACGAGGCCCTGCGCACGGGCGTTCCCGGGCCGCACGTACCCTTCGCCCGCTGCGTGGCCTCGGGGCTCGGCCGGTTGCCCTCGCACCGCGGCCTCGCCCTGGTCCGCGCCGACCTGAGCGCCGCCGACCTGCACGCGATCGCGGCCCGACGGGTGCTCCGGGAGTGGGGGTTCACCCACGCGCTGACCGAGCCCGCCGAGGGGCTGGACGGCACCGTGGACGTGCTGATCTGGTCGATGACCGGCCGGCGTACCCGGCTGCTCGAACGCGAGGACGGCGCGGGCGTCGTCACCCGGGTCCTGTTCCGCCCCGGCACCGCCTTCAAGGTGCTGGAGACCGCCCTGCCGGACGGGGACCGCCGCGGGCGCCTGCTCCTGCGCGAGCTGCCGCCCGACGAGCCCGACCGCGGGCACGTGCCCTTCGACGACCTGGCCCTGACCTCGTTGCACCGCGCGGCCGAACAGTGGGCGGTGTCGGGGCCGCCCCTCCGCTCGCTCGGCGCGGCGGACGCGGCCCGCTTTACGTTCGTCCCGGGGGTGAGCTGACCGTGCGCTCGATCGTCCAGCAGGACCACGAGAAACGCGTCGCGTGGATGGTCAACGAGGAGCGGCGCAAGGCGGGGCTGTCCCGGCTCGAGGTGGCGCCGCTGCTGGGCGTGGCCGCCCGGGCACACTCGGCCGACATGGCGGCCCGCAACTTCTACAGCCACCACTCGCCGGAGGGCCGGACCGTGGGCGACCGGGTGGCGCTGACCGGCTACGGCTTCGTCATCGTCGGTGAGAACATCGCCTGGGGCCAGGAGACCGCCCGGCAGGTGATGAACGCCTGGATGCGCAGCCCCGGCCACAAGGCCAACATCCTCCACCCGGACTACACCGAGATCGGCGTCGGCGTGGTGGCGAACCGTCGCGGCGCCGTCGTCTGGACCCAGAACTTCGCCACACCCGGCTGACCTCGCCACGTCTGTCTGTGTGCTGCCTTCGTTGTGGGCCGCGACGGACGTGAGC
>CAKUMG010001432.1 GCA_934667465.1 uncultured Actinoplanes sp.
CGCCGGAGCTGGTGCCGGACGTGGGCGCCGTGCTCACGCTGGGCCGCTCCACCGTGCGCGCGTTCGACTTCAGCGTGACGCCGGAGGAGGGCTGGCTCACGGCCGTGACGGTGGAGGGCCGCCGCTACACCCGCGCGCTCCCGGGGGACGACGGCGGCGATCCGCTGGGCTACGTCCGCGTGGCGGGGCGCACGCAGGCGTTCCGGCCGCTGCCGTGGGGCGGCTTTGCGCGGCACGTGATCGCGGGGCGGCTGCTGGCGGCGGCGGACGTGGGCTCGCGCAGCCCGGGCTTTGCCGTGGGCGGATTGTACGGCGGGGGCATCGCGTCGCCGCTGGGGGCGGGGCTGGGGATTGGCGGCGAGCTGGACTTTCCCGTGCGCGGATACGGCGAGGGTTCGCAGCTGGGCGACCGTGCGGTGGCGGGGAGCCTGGAGTACCGCTTTCCCATCGCGCTGGTGGAGCGCGGGTACCGCTTGCTCCCCTTCTTCCTGGACCGGATGTGGGGCACGGCGTTCGTGGACGGCGGCGCGGCCTGGTGCCTGGACGACTGCCCCCGCGTGCTGGCCCCGGAGCGCGACGCCAAGCCGGTCTTTTCCGTGGGTGCGGAACTGGGTGCGGACCTGCGCCTGTTCTACTTCGGCGGGTTGGACCTGATGGGCGGCGTGGCGCTCCCCCTGAGCGAGCTGGAGATCGGCGGCGAGCGGTTCCGGCCGGACCCGGAGGTGTACGTGCGGTTCGGGCGGTCGTTCTGAACTGCTGCAGCCAGAAATCAGAAACCGCTAGGGGTCTGGCGTTCAGTGCAATCTGCAGAGTCGTCAGAGGTTTAGAGACTGCAAGCCGTTCGTACTCAAGGATACTGAAAAGGCGTTTCTACCTCCGTGCGGACGTGTCGCCTACGCAACGATCAAGGACCTCGGAAAGATCTGAAACGAAGGCCTCTATCCGACGTGGACGTGCGACAATGCCGCATAGTTTTGAGCGTGCGCAGGCTGGATACTCCGAAAAGAGAAGGGACGCCCCTTCTGTGAGGCGTCCCGCTTTCGATTGCAGGCATCTCAAGAGACCCGTACGCGTGCCTGTTTTGTCTTGTGGCTCGATACGAAATCCGGCTTTAACTCGCCACCTCCACGGCCAACCAACACATGAGAGCCTTCCCGGTGGAACGTAGGCTCAGTTTCAGAAACCCGAGGAATTTTGGGCACAGTAACGCCTCGGTACTGAACTTCCTTGCCGCTGTGCTGACCCTTGGTCCTAACCTTCATGCCCTTGTGCATTCGTCCTAGCCTCTAGGTGCGATCGCGTGTCCTTAACCAGATAACTTAGTAGGAGTTCATCCACTACGCAACGTAACTCGGAAGAGCACCATGTTTGACTCAGCCTTGCAAGTCTCACACTTCGATCTCCGGTTCTAACAGGTCCGCATACTCTGCAACAGCCTGACAAAGAACATCAAGCATGGGTCTGAGCATAGCGTAAAACGAAACGTAAAACTCGTCCTCATGGCCAAGGACGTAGGGCTGATCACTGTCGATGTTCAATACGCCGATGGGGTTGGATGCGTTTCCAAGACGCACCGAGGCGAAACTGCGGACATCCCGTCCGTCCCCCTTATCGGAAAAGTAATGGGCAATTTCATCTCGGATAGGTGCCGAGAAATCAGCGCATTCTGTAGCGATCTTTTGAGTGTCTTCGTGCACGCTGGGCCCCCCGCCACGTAACGCTGCTTGGGGTGCTCCAGGGATGACTAATCGGCGTTGGCGATCATCGGTTGCCTTAAACGGTATTGGCAGCACAATGTGTGCAATTGTGCGTTCTAGGTAGCCAGGGAGATTCGCGACCAGCAACTCGCCTGGAAGGTACAGCAGCCCAGCTAACTCACCGAGTG
>CAKUMG010001433.1 GCA_934667465.1 uncultured Actinoplanes sp.
GGTCTGCGCACCCCACGAGTGGCCGGCCACCGCGATCCGGTCCCGGTCGAACCGGCCCTGGATCGCGGCCTCGAGCACGTCCAGGTGGTCGAGCACCCGGGTCACGTCGTCGATCCGGGTGCGCCAGATGTCCGGCGTGCGCGGGTCGTCGTCCGGCAGGCCGAGCCGCAGCGAGTCCAGGTGGGTCGGCTGGATCACCGCGAAGCCGTTCGCGGCCCAGTGGTCGACCAGCGGCCCGTACCCGATGGCGGACTGGTGATAGCCGTGCGAGAAGACGATGACCGGCAGGTCACCGCCGGCCGCGGGTGCCGAGATCCGCACCTGCAGGTCGTCGCCGCGGCCCGGCGCGGGCAGGACCACCGGGTGGATCGTGCGGATGGTGTTTGGCGTGCTGCTGCTCATGACGTACCTTCCAGTTCCAGGCGGCCGGATAACCGGAACCGCGTTCCGCACCAACGTTACGGAACACTGTTCCGTTTGCCAAGAGGAGTGATGGTGGTCACCGACCCGCCCGCGCCACGGAAGCGCGCCGACGCCGAGCGCAACAAGAAAGCGCTGCTGGACGCGGCCGCCGCCGCCTTCGTCGAGTCCGGTGTGGACGTGCCGGTCCGCGACGTGGCGGCCCGCGCCGGCGTGGGCGTGGGCACGATCTACCGCCACTTCCCTACGCGCGCCGACCTGATCGTCGCGGTCTACCGCCACCAGGTGGAGGCGTGCGCCGAGGCCGGCCCCGCGCTGCTGGCCGCCGGCCCCACGCCGCACGCCGCGCTCGCCGCCTGGGTCAACCTGTTCGCCGACTTCCTGGTCACCAAGCACGGTCTGGCCGAGGCACTCCAGTCCGACAACGCCGCGTTCGCCACGCTGCACGCGTACTTCCTGGATCGCCTGCTGCCGGTCTGTTCCGACCTGCTCGACGCGGGCATCGCAGCCGGCCAGATCACCCCCGGCATCGACCCGCTCACGCTGCTCCGCGGCATCGGCAACCTCTGCATCGGCGCCGGCGACCCGCGCTACGACGCCCGCCTGATGATCACCCTGGTGATCAACGGCCTTCGGCCCGCATAGCGGAGATCGGTTCTCCCGCTTCCGGCGTGGTGCCGCCGCTGGTCAGCGCACCTCCATCTCGAAGATGCTGAAGCCCCAGATGGTCGCGACCTCGGTGCCGTAGAGCCGCACGTACCGCCCGGTGGTGTCCTTCGGCGCGGTCGCCTTCACCGTGCCACCCTCGCCCGCGGTGGTCGTATAGACCGGCTTCCAGGTGTCGCCGTCGCCGGACACCTCGATCCGGTAGGCACGCCCGTACGCGGTCTCCCAGAACAGCGTGACGCTGCTGATCCGCCACGCCTCCCCCAGATCCACCATGATCCACTCCGGAGCGGAGTACGCGCTGGTCCACCGCGTGGCCATGTCCCCGTCGACCGCACTCGCCGCCCGCGTCCCGTCCGCCTCCGTCGACGCGAACGCGGGCCGCCCACGCGCGAGATTCGCCCCGGACGGATTCGCCTTCGGTCCGGCCGGCGCGGCCGCCGCCGACGACGGCACCCGGCCCGGCGACGGCGGCGCCACGGTCGCCGGATTCGGCCGGCTGGGGCTCGCGGACACCGACGGCTCCGCGGACGGCGAAGGCGACGGCGTGCCCGGCGCGGCCGTGGTCGGTCCGGACGGATAGCCGAGCTGCCAGGACAGCGTCACGTCCACACTCGGCAGCGCCACCGGCTCCGCCTCGTCCTCCCCACCGAGCAGCGGCACCACCGCGGCCGCCACCCCCAGCAGCGCCAGCTGCCCCAGCAGATAGGGCGGTTCGCTTTCGATTCTGTCCTGCCGGTACACATAACGCATCAGAAAAACCGCGGGCAGCACCGCCGCCAGCACATACACCAAAACC
>CAKUMG010001434.1 GCA_934667465.1 uncultured Actinoplanes sp.
CGTCTACCTCGCCCGCCCGGACACCACGATCGCCGGCCGCAACATGTATGCCGCGCGCGTCGAGGTCGGCCGCCGGCTGGCCAAGGAGCATCCGGTCGAGGCCGACCTGGTGATCGGCGTGCCGCAGTCGGGTCTCCCGGCCGCGATCGGTTATGCCGAGCAGTCCGGCATCCCGTACAGCGAGGGCTTCATGAAGAACGCCTATGTCGGGCGCACCTTCATCCAGCCGTCGCAGACCATCCGGCCGCTCGGCATCCGCCTCAAGCTCAACCCGCTCCGGGAGAACGTGCGCGGCAAGCGGATCGTCGTGGTCGACGACTCGATCGTGCGCGGCAACACCCAGCGCGCGATCGTGCGCATGCTGCGCGAGTCCGGCGCGCTCGAGGTCCACGTGCGGATCTCGTCGCCGCCGGTGCGCTGGCCCTGCTTCTACGGCATCGACTTCGCCACCCGCGCCGAGCTGATCGCCAACGGGCTCGAGATCGACGGCATCCGCCGGTCCATCGGTGCCGACAGCCTCGGCTACGTCTCGCTGGACAACCTGGTCCAGGCGACCGAGCAGCCCAAGACCCGGCTCTGCATGGCCTGCTTCGACGGCGAATACCCGATCGAGCTGCCGGCCGGGCACCTGATCGGCAAGCACCTGCTGGAGAGCGTCGGCAAGCGCGCGACGATGCCGTCCGCGGGCCCGGCGGCGACCGATGCGGCAGTCTCCGGGCTCGAGAAGCAGTACGACGACGAGCAGTACGCCGAGGGCGAGCGCGACTCCGCGACGCCCCTCGTGGGCAGCCCGGGCGGCGTCGACGCCCTGCATCGCCCGTAACGGCCTGCGCCCGGTTGCGGGCGCAGCGTCGATATTCGCGCCCGACCGTGCCATCCCGGTGGCCTCGATCGACAGATCGGCAGGCCACCGGCTTGGGCCGGGACGGGCAGCGGCTTTAGGGTCGGGGAGCCGGAACTTTGCACGCCGGCCCGACGTCCAACCGATCGACGGCCGGAGGGCCGGCCCAGTGAGCGGCGCCCAGCCGAGCCAAGCACCACCATCAAAGGGGAGAACCGTGACGCACGTGTCCGAGCGCAACAGTGCCGGATCCAACGGCGCCGAGGGCGATGACCGCCCCTGGTCGGCGGGAGCGGGCCGCTCCGGCCGGAAGCGCTCGGTGACGTACGCGGACGCGGGCGTCTCGATCCACGCGGGTGACCGCGCCGTCGAGCTGCTCAAGTCGAAGGTCAAGCGCACCACCCGGCCCGAGGTCATGGGCGACCTGGGCGGCTTCGCGGGCCTCTTCAAGCTCGACATGACCAAGTACAAGGTGCCGATCCTGGCCAGCTCGACCGACGGCGTCGGCACCAAGCTGGTGATCGCCCAGCAGCTCGGCATCCACGACACGATCGGCATCGACCTCGTCGCGATGGTCGTCGACGACCTGGTGGCCTGTGGCGCCGAGCCGCTGTTCCTGCTCGACTACATCGCCACCGGCGAGGTCGTGCCGGACCGGATTTCCGAGATCGGCGCGGGCATCGCGGACGGCTGCCGCTACGCGGGCTGCGCGCTGCTGGGCGGCGAGACCGCCGAGCACCCCGGCGTCATGCGCCCCGACGAGTACGACGTCTCCGCCACCGGCGTCGGCGTGGTCGAGGAGAGCGAGATCCTCGGCGCCCACCGGGTGGAGCAGGGCGACGCGGTCATCGCGATGCGCTCCTCGGGCCTGCACTCCAACGGCTACTCCCTGGTCCGGCACGTCCTGCTCGGCGCCGGCCGGATGCGCCTGGACACGGTCATCGACGACTTCGGCGGCCAGCGCACCCTCGGCGAGGAGCTGCTCACGCCGACCAAGATCTACGCGAAGGACTGTCTCGGCCTGATCGAGGAGACCGACGT
>CAKUMG010001435.1 GCA_934667465.1 uncultured Actinoplanes sp.
CGGCCGATCGCCCTGCTGGCCGAGGCGCGCCTGCTGGCGCTGCGCGAGCGCGGCGACGAGGCGCTGACCCTGGCCGCGCGCTCCGGCGGCACGGGCCGCTACGAGGACGACTTCGCCCGGGCCGCGGAGCGGATGCGGGTCGTGCTGACCCAGACCGGGGTGGCGGTGCGCGGCACCCCCGCGCGCGAGCAGGTCGACCGCGCGGCCGACAACCACGACGCCTACCTGAAGGTCCACGAAGAGGTGAATTCACTCGACCGGCAGGGCTCCTACGACGACGCCGTCCGGCTGGCGATCGGCCAGGACACCGCGACGACGTTCCGGGAGATGACCGGCAGCCTCGACGCGGCCCTGTCCGACCGGCGCGAGGCGTTCGAGGCGGAGATCGGCAGCGCCGGCCGCGGGCTCGGCGCGCTCACCGTGCTCGGACCGCTGCTGGCGCTGGCCGTCTGCGCGCTCGCCGCCGCCGGGCTGCGGGCCCGGCTCCGGGAGTACCAGTGAGACGCCACCACCGGGCCCCGGGAAGGGGACGAGCGATGAGGCGCTGCGCCGCCGCCGTCACCGCGGTGGTCGCCCTGGCCGCCGCCGCGGGCTGCTCCGGCCCGGGCGTCGCGCTGCCCGAGATCGCGCTGCCGGAGGCCCCGCCCGCCGTGGCCGCCTCCGCGGCACCCGCCGACACGTCGTGCAACCCGAAGGCCAGCTTGCGCCCGTCCGGGTCGCTGCCGGCGCCCGGCAAGATGCCCGCCGGCTCCTTCATGCGCGAGATCCAGGACTCGGGGGCGCTGACGCTCGGCACCGGCCAGGACGCGCTGCTGTTCAGCTCGCGCAACCCGATCACCGGCACCGTCGAGGGCTTCGACGTCGACGTGGCACGGCTGGTCGCACAGGCCATCTTCGGCGACCCCAGCAAGATCAAGATCCAGGTCATGGGGTACGCGGACCGCGTCACCGCCGTGGAGGAGGGCCGCGTCGACGTCGTGGCGGGCACGCTGACCGCCACCTGCGTCCGGCTGCGCCAGATCGACTTCTCCACGGTCTACTTCCAGGCCGCCAAGCGGGTGCTGGTGTCGACGGGTTCCCAGGCGAAGAGCCTCGGCGACCTGGCCGGGAGCCGGGTCTGCGCGGCGCAGGGTTCCACGTCGATGCTGGCGCTGACCGAGCTCGCCGCGAAGCAGGAGAAGCACCCCGAGCCGGCCGCGCGGGCCACGTTCGGGGAGTGCCTCGTCGCCCTGCAGCGCAACGAGGTCGAGGCGATCTCCGGCGACGACGCCGTGCTGGCCGGGCTCGCCGCCCAGGACCCGTACACCCGGATCGTCGGTCCGCGCATGTCCGAGGAGCCGTACGCCATCGGGACGTCCAAGGAACACCCGGAGTTCACCCGGTTCGTCAATGCTGTCCTGGCCGAAGCGCGCGCCGACGGCACCTGGACGAGGACGTACGACCGCTGGCTCGGCGACGTCGGCGCGGCTCCCAAGCCGCCCGTGGCGGAGTACAAGGACTGACCGCGACGATGACCCGACCGCTTCCGGCACTGTTCGGCCAGGCCGACGACGAGCTCGCGCGCCTCGAGCGCGCGGTGACCGCGATCGCCCGCAACCTCGTGGACCTGGACGACAACGCCACCCGCAGGGACCTCGACCGGGGCCCGCTCACCGGCCGGACGGCCGCCGCCTGGGCCGACGCGACCGACGCGCTGACCCAGCTGTGGGACGGCTACGGCATGCTGACCGCGACGATCGGGGCGGCCCGCGACCTGCGCTCGCAGCGGCGGCTCAACGACCGCGAGCGCTCGGAGTACATCGACCGGGTGCTCGGGCGCTCGATCACCCTCTCCACCACGACGGTGCCGCTGGCCCGGCGCGGGCTGCTCGGGGCGA
>CAKUMG010001436.1 GCA_934667465.1 uncultured Actinoplanes sp.
CATCTGGATCGGTGCCGCCGCCGCGGTCGTGGCCGCCCTGGGCGTCGCCGGGTGGCGGCTGCACAACGGCGACAAGCCGCGCGCCGTCCTGATCGGGCTGCTCGGCGTGTGCGTGGCGGCGATCGTCGCGCTGCGGACCGGGCGCGCCGAGGACTTCTTCCTGCTCCAGATCGCGTCCAACGCCGCCAGTGCGCTCGCGTGGATGGTCAGCATCGTGGTGCGCTGGCCGTTCCTGGGGATCATCGTCGGCGGGGTGCTGGGTCAGAAGACGCGGTGGCGGCGCGATGCTGCGCTGCTGCGGGCGTACAGCAGAGGCAGTTGGGTCTGGGTCCTGCAATATGTGATCCGGCTCGCCGTCTTCATCCCGCTGTGGGCCGCGGGGGCCGTCGTCACGCTGGGTGTGGCGCGGGTGGCGCTGACGTGGCCGCTGGTCGCGGCGTGCCTGGCCGTGAGCTGGTGGGTCATCCGGCGGAGCCTGCCGGCCGATCACCCGGGGCTGCGGCACCCACGGGTTCCTGCGGAAACGGGGGCGGGAACGAGGCCGGAAACGGAGGCTGAGCCGCAGCCGCGTACGGGATAGGGGTGTCGAAGCCGGTCCGCTGCATGGCGCCCCAGGTCGCCTTGCCGCCGCGCCATGCGCCGAGCGCGCCGGAGATCTGCCACCCGGCCAGGATCTGGCGGTAGCCGAAGTTCTCCATGACGGCCGCCACGACGCCGCGCGCGAGATCGCCCCAGCGCGGATAGCGGTGGAACGAGACCTCCTCGATGAAGAGCGAGGCGAGACTGACGAGCAGACCATAGCCGTACGCGACCAGCACGAACCGCCACGCGAACGCCACGTCGACGGCGTCCACCCAGAGGCCCAGCGGGACGAGCACCAGCGCCGACAGCTCCACGAACGGGGCCAGCAGCTCGAAGAGCACGTAGTACGGCAGCGCGATCATCCCGATCCGGCCGTAGCGCGGGTTCAGGATCATGCCGCGGTGCTTGCGGAGGATCTCGGCGATGCCCCGGTGCCAGCGGCGGCGCTGCCGGCCCAGCACGCGCAGGCTCGACGGCGCCTCGCTCCAGCTGACCGGTTCCGCGACGAAGATCACGCGATAGTCCCCGCGCTTCCCGCGCAGGTGATGATGCAGGCGCACGACCAGCTCGGCGTCCTCGCCGATCGTGCCCGGGTCCATGCCGCCGACCTCGACCACCAGGTCGCGCCGGAACACCCCGAACGCGCCCGAGATCACCACCAGGCCCCCGAGCCGCGACCAGCCGGTGCGGCCCATCAGGAACGCGCGCAGATACTCGACCACCTGGATGCGCACCAGCCACTGCCGCGGCATCCGCACATCCACCACGCGCCCCCCGATGACCTTGCACCCGTTGGCGATCCGCACGACACCGCCGCAGGCCGCGACGCGCAGCGGATCGTCACCGAACGGCTTCGCGACCGACAGCAGCGCGTCCGGATCGAGCACGGAATCGGCGTCGACCATGCACACCAGCGGATGCCGGGCCAGGTTGATGCCGACGTTGAGCGCGTCCGCCTTGCCACCGTTGCTCTTGCGGACGACCGTCAGCGTCTCCGGATCGGCGCGGGCGACATGCACCGACAAGACTTCCGACGTGTACGGGACATCGGCCGGCACGAGCCGCGGCACCTCCACGAGATCGAAGTGCTCGCGCAGCCGCTCGAACGTGTCGTCGGAGGACCCGTCGTCGACCACCACGACCTCGTACCGCGGATAGCGCAGCGCGGTCATCGCCTGCACCGCCGCGACGATGCCGGGCCCCTCGTTGTACGCGGGCACGATCACCGACACCGGCAGGGTCAGCGGGCTGCGGAACATGTCGTCGGAGCCGGCGAACGGGATCCGGCGCAG
>CAKUMG010001437.1 GCA_934667465.1 uncultured Actinoplanes sp.
GCTGCTTCCACCGGTGCGTGCGAAGTGCCGGACAGTTGCGGCCCCGAAGGGCAAAAATAGGTGCATGTCCCGACTGATGCATCTGAGTGTGGCGAAACGCCTGAGCTTGATCGTGGCTTGCGGGGTCCTCGGGCTGGCTGCGCTGACCGTCGGGGCCTGGGGCAGTCAGAGCCGCCTCGTCGGCCAGGCGGACACGCTGCGCGGGCTCGAGACGTGTCTCGCCGCGCTCAATCACCTGGACACGCGGCAGAGCGAGCTCAAGGTGGACGCGTACCGGTCGGCTCTCGGTCAGGACGTCGCCCAGGACGTGTCGGACGACGTCGCCTCGGCGACGGAGGCGGCGGGCGCGGTCGACACCTGCGGGCTGCCCGGGGCCCTGGCGACCGAGTTCGATCAGATCAAGCCGGCCGTGACCGACTTCGGCACCTTCATCGCCGGCTTCGTGCGGCAGGGCGTGGCCGCCGCCGCGAACACGGGCGAGATCGTCGAGCGCAACAACGCGGTGGACGACCAGCTCGGCGCGCTGAACGAGAAGGTCGTGGCCGCGGCCGACCAGGAGCGCGCGGACATGGACAGCGCCGTCTCGGCGGCCCGCTGGTCCACGGTCGTCGTGGTGCTGGTCTGCCTGGTGCTGCTCGTCGGGCTGGCCGTCCCGCTGGCGCGGTCCATCACCCGGCCCGTCCGCCGCATCGCCGAGGTCGTGGACGCGATGGCGAAGGGAGACCTGACCCGGCGTACGGGCATCGCCGGCCAGGACGAGGTCGGCCGGATGGCCGTGGGCATGGACGCGGCGATGGCCTCCATCCAGCAGTCGCTGACCCGGATCGGGCAGAACTCCGACACCCTGGCCAGCGCCGCGACCGAGCTGTCCGCGGTGGCGGGGCAGATCGCCGAGGCCGCGAACGACACCGACCTGCGGACCACCTCGGCGTCGACCGAGGCCGACGAGATCTCCCGCAACGTGCAGACGGTCGCGGCCGGCTCCGAGGAGATGGGGCTGAGCATTCGCGAGATCTCCCGCAACACCAACGAGGCCGCCCAGATCGCGGCGTCCGCGGTCTCCGAGGCCGCGCACGCCACCGAGACGATCCGGCAGCTCGGCGAGTCGTCCGCCGAGATCGGCAACGTCATCAAGCTGATCACCTCGATCGCCGAGCAGACCAACCTGCTCGCGCTGAACGCCACCATCGAGGCCGCGCGCGCCGGCGACGCCGGAAAGGGCTTCGCCGTGGTCGCCAGCGAGGTCAAGGACCTGGCCCAGGAGACCGCCCGCGCCACCGAGGACATCAGCAGCCGCGTCGCCGCCATCCAGGCCGACACCGGCGGCGCCGTCGAGGTCATCAACCGGATCAGCGAGGTCATCGCGAAGATCAACGACTACCAGACCACGATCGCCAGCGCCGTCGAGGAGCAGACCGCCACGACCGCGGAGATGTCCCGCAGCATCGCCGAGGTCGCCTCGGGCGCGGGCCGCATCGCGGGCAGCATCGCCGACGTCGCCCAGGCCGGCGCGTCGGTCGCCGAGGGGGTCAGCCAGACCAACCAGGCGAGTACGGAGGTCGCCCGCACGGCCGAGGAACTGCGCGCCCTGGTCTCCTCCTTCCGCGTCTGAGCCCCCGCCTCTCCGCTCCGCCCCGCTTCACGCCGCCCCGCGCCCGTCCACCGGCGCGGGGCGGTCCCGTCCGCGGCAACCTCCGCTGCCGCACTTCCCTCCGCCAGGAGGCGCTCGCCGCCGGGAGGCGCCCGCCGCCGGGAGGCGCCCGCCGCCGGGCTCACCGCGGAAGCCGGCACGGGCCACCACAGTGCGCCCGTCGCTGGAGGCACCCGCCGCGCCGAATGCGACCCGGCGGTCAGGCGTCCAGGGCGCCGG
>CAKUMG010001438.1 GCA_934667465.1 uncultured Actinoplanes sp.
CCTCGGAGGCCGTCCGGCCACGCGGCCTCGGTCTTTCCCGACCGGGGCGGGCGAGACCTTCGACTCTGGCTGTTGCACGCCTGTGCGCAGGAGAACACAGCCGGGTCGAGGTCGCCCGCGCCCTGTGATCCGGCTTGGATAGACCGGAAAGGGCTCCATGGAAGGCTTCCTCGTCGCGTTCCTCGTCAGCTTCGGCGTCATCTTCGTCGCCGAGCTCGGCGACAAGTCGCAGTTGATGGCGATGACGTTCGCGCTGCGCTACCGCGCGTGGCCGGTGCTGATCGGCATCACGATCGCCACCGCGGTCGTGCACCTCGCCTCGGTCGGCATCGGCTACGGCCTCGGCGCCGCGCTGCCGACCGGCTGGATCGCGCTGATCTCCGGCATCGCGTTCATCTTCTTCGGCGCGTGGACGCTGCGCGGCGACGCGCTGACCGAGGACGAGAAGACCAAGGCCGAGCGGTCGACCGGGTCCGCGGTGCTGGCGGTCGGCGTCGCGTTCTTCATCGCGGAGCTGGGTGACAAGACGATGCTCGCCACGATCACGCTGGCCACCCAGTACGGCTGGTTCGGCACCTGGCTCGGCTCCACGCTCGGCATGGTGGCCGCGGACGCGCTGGCGATCGTGGTCGGCCGGCTGCTCGGCCGGCACCTGCCGGAGAAGGCCATCAAGATCGGTGCGGCCGTGCTGTTCGCGCTCTTCGGCGTCTGGATGATCGCCGAAGCGATCGCCGAGCTCACCTGAGCGACGCCCGGCGCCGCGTTCTACAGGAACCGGCTGTAGAACGCGGCCAGGTCGTCGCGCAGCCCGTCGATCGCGTACCGGTCGCGGATGTGGTGGTACGCCAGGCGCCCCATCGCCCGTACCCCCGCCGGGTCCTGATCGTAGGTCTGTAGTGCCTGCTCGGCGCGCTTGGCGAAGGCGAGCACGTCGTCCTCCGGCACCGGGACGCTGAACATCTCGTCGAAGAACTCGCGCCCGGCCAGCCCGGTGAAGCCGACCACGTACGCGCCGCTGGCCATCGCCTCGGCCGGTGGCAGCCCGAAACCCTCGCGCTCGCTGAAGCTGAGGAAGACCGGGGCACCGCGCAGCAGCTCCGCGACCCGCGTCTCCGGCACGCCGTCGATCGGCACGAGTTCCCAGCCGGTGAGCACGCCGCGGGCCCGCAGCAGGTGCAGCACCTGTTCCGCGTCGGCCCGGCGGCGGCGCGGCAGGTAGGCCAGGCGGCGCGGCGGGATCTCGTCGCGGTCGCCGGGGAAGAACAGCTCGGTGTCCACCACCACGCGCGCCCGGCCGACCGGCAGGTGCGGGAACGCGTACCGCAGGAACTCCTCGTTGTCCTCGGAGACCGCGAGCAGGGCCAGCACGTTCGCCACGCCGGCCAGCGGTGCACCGGCCGGCGTGGTCTCGAACGGCTGCTGGTCGAACGTGCGGTACGCGTTCTGGTTGAACACCACCTTGCGCAGCTCCGCGGGCAGCCGGCCCAGCCCGGGCCCGTACCACTCGGCCACCACCAGCAGGTCGGCCGGCGTGAGCACCGCGTCCGCCGCGGACTCCACCCGGGTACGGTTCGGGAACCAGTCGCACCGGAAGCCGGAGGAGCGGGTCCCCGAGTGGTACGACATCCTGCTCGTCCTGTCGCTGGCGATGTCCGGCGTCCTCAACATGCTGATCAACGTGTTCTTCGTCCAGCTGGCGTACGTGACGCTGCGGTTCAACGACGTGGACGCGCTGGTGTCGGCGGAGGTGCGGTGGCTGACGGTCGCCGTGCTGCTGCTCGCCGCGTTCGGCATCTACCTCCGACGCAACCTCCGGGTGAACAGCTGGGACGTGCTGCGCCCGTGGCGGCTGGTGGCGCGGGTCGTCGC
>CAKUMG010001439.1 GCA_934667465.1 uncultured Actinoplanes sp.
CTGTCGACCCGAACGGCAAGCTGGACCGCCGCGCCCTGCCCGTCCCCGATCCCGCCGCCGGGACCGACGACTACGTGCCACCACGCACCGCCACCGAGCGGCTGCTCGCCGACATCTGGGCCGCCGTGCTCCGGGTACCGCGCGTCGGCGTCGACGACGACTTCTTCGCCCTCGGCGGCGACTCGATCCTGAGCATCCAGGTGGTGTCCCGCTCCCGGGCCGCCGGCCTGGAGATCAGCTCGCGCGACATCTTCCGGCACCCGACCGTCGCCGCGCTCGCCGCCGGCCGGTCCGCCGCCGCGCCTGCCGGCCGTCCCCGCACCGCCGCCGGCCCGGTCACCGGCACCGCGCCGCTCACGCCGATCCAGCACTGGTTCCTGCAGTCCCGCCCGGACGACGCCGCCCGCTTCGACCAGTGGATGGCCTTCGACCTGGACCCGGAGGTGGACGAACAGGCGCTGCGTACCGCGCTGACCGCCGTGCTCACCCAGCACGACGCCCTGCGCGCGAGCTTCCCGGGCACCGTGACCCGGATCGGGCCCCCGGTCCCGGCCACGCTGCTGCGCCGCCCGGTGCCCGCCACCACCACCCCCGAGGCGTTGCTCGCGGCGGCCCGCGAGGCACACGGCCCGGCCGCCCTCACCCGCGGCTCGCTGCTGCGCGCCACCCTGCTCGACGTCGAGGGCGGCCCGCCGGTCCTGGTGCTCGTCGCCCACCACCTCGTCGTCGACGCGGTCACCTGGCAGCTGCTCGCCGACGACCTGCGCGACGCCTACCGGCAGGCTGTCACCGGGAAGACCGTACGGCTGCCGGAGCGCACGACCTCGTTCCTGGACTGGGCGAACCGGCTGGCCGCCCACACCGCCGCCGGCGGCTTCGCCGACGAGCGGGAGCACTGGGCCGCAGTCACCGCCACCGACCCGGCGCTGCCCGCCGACGGCACCGGCCCGGACACTGTGGCCGACGCCCGCGAGGTGACGGTGCGCCTCGACCGCGACGTCACCGCCGCCCTGCTGCACGACGTGCCCCGCGCCTACCGCACCCAGGTCAACGACGTGCTGCTCACCGCGCTCGGCGCGGCCCTGCGCGACTGGACCGGCCGGCCGCGGGTGGTCGTCGACCTGGAGGGCCACGGGCGTGAGGAGATCCTGGACGGCGTCGACCTGACCCGCACGGCCGGCTGGTTCACCACCCTGTTCCCGGTCGCGCTCGACGTGCCGGCCGGGTGCGGCTGGGGCACGGCCCTCAAGGCCGTCAAGGAGCAGCTACGCGGCGTGCCCCGGCGCGGGATCGGCTTCGGGGCGCTGGGTCACCCGTCCGCCGGGCCCGCACCGCAGCTCGCCTTCAACTACCTCGGCCGGACGCAGTGGCCGGTCGGCGGTGTCCTCCGGGGCGTGCGCGCCGGCCTGTCCCTGGACGACGACCCCGCCGCGACCCGGGCCCACCCGCTCGAGGTCGTCGGCCGGGTCACCGCCGGACAGCTCGAGCTGACCTGGACGTACGGACGCCACCGGCACCGCCGCGAGACCGTGCTCGCGCTGGCCGAGGCGATGGCCGCCGCCCTCGCCGGGATCGTCGCGCACTGCGCCGCGCCGGCCGCCACAGCTTCTACCAGCTTTCTTTCCCAGGGCCGGGTGTCGCCGAGGCCGTCGATCACGACGTGGACAGCGGGCGGCTGCGGCTCGAGCATCCAGGAGCTCAGCGCATGGGCGTAGTGGTGGCTGAGCATCCAGCCGCCGCGCACGCCGAGGTGCCGCTGGTCTTCGTGGCCGGGCCCACCACGCCGCCGAGCAGCCCGCCGCCGAGCCCGGCGCCGGCCAGCCCGCCGCCGAGCAGCGCCCCGCCCAGCAGTCCGCCCGCCACGAC
>CAKUMG010001440.1 GCA_934667465.1 uncultured Actinoplanes sp.
TGGTGTCCACGATGCGGGGGACGACCGCGCCGCGATCGGGGTCCTCCCGCAGGCGCTCCAGCAGCGTGCGCAGGACACCCGCGCGCACGCGGAGATCCGGGTTCAGGATCAGCACCGCCTCGGCATCCCCGGCGTAGTGCAGGCCCACGTTGACGCCGCCCGCGTAGCCGAGGTTCCCGTGCGTCGGCACCGCGATCACGTCCGGATGCGCGCGCGCCACCCGCAGCGTGTCGTCGTCCGGCGAGTTGTCGGCGACGATCACGCGCAGCGCGACATCCCGTGCCTCGGCGCGCAGCCCGTCGATCAGCGCGCCGAGATCCGCGGCGCTGCCATAGGTCACGATGATCGCGGCGATCTCGACCCCGCCGGTCAGGACGAAGCGACCCCCGCCCGCCTCAGGCATGCTGCGGCATGCCGAAGGCCGGCCGGCGCAGCGTCGGGCGGGCCGAACGGCGCAGGGCGAGGTAGGCGGGCGGCCCCTGCACCAGGTAGCGGTTCGCGAGACGACGCGGCTCGAGCATCAGCCGCCATGCCCACTCCAGGCCCGCGCGCGAGATCCAGCCCGGCGCGCGTGTGACGCGGCCCGCGAGGAAGTCGACGACGGCGCCGAACGCCAGCAGCGCGCCGGCGCCGGAGCGCGCACCGTACTGCTCGATCCACTGCTCCTGGCGCGGCTTGCCGAGGCACACGAGCAGGATGTCGGGCCCGGCGGCGCGGATCTCGTCGGCGACCTGCCCGGCGCCCTCGGGCGTCCCGAGCAGCTCGCGCGCCGGCGCCCAATGGCCCGCGAATCGCACGCCGGGCCATTCGCCGGCGAGCCGCTCCTGCAGGGGCTGAGTCACGGCGGGGTCGCCGCCCAGCACCGCGACCGACAGTCCCCGCGCGGCGGCGAAGCCGAGCACCTCCAGGACCAGGTCGCTGCCGGACAGCTTCGGGTACGGCTGACCCGTCTCGCGCTTCGCGTGGGCGGCGATCGGGGCGCCGTCGATGAGGTTCAGCCATTCGACCGGCCCGGCCACGGGCGAGGCACCGGGGTGCGTGTGGCGCCCGAAGTGGTGCAGGTGGTCGAGATTGATGGAGGCGACGGCGAGGGGGCGCGCGGAGCGGTGCTCGGCCGCCTCCGCGATCACCCTCAGGGCGGGCTCGGCGGTGACCAGATGGATCGGCACGCCGTCGGTGTCCAGCGTCGGGATCGTTCCCGTCAGGGTGTCCATGGAACTCATGCACTGTCAGAGACGCGATGTCGCGGATTGTGCGGTGCCGCGCGGTCCGTCAAGGCTCGCCCATCGCGGCGGCTGCCCGCGGGCTGCTCGACGTCCGAGAGGGGCGCCCGACGGCACCCCTGCCGGTACTCAGACTCCCTGCGGCCAGGGCAGCGAGCCGCGGGAGCGCTCGAGGTGCGCCGCGATGTGCAGGATGAGCGCCTCGCCGCCCGGGCGTCCGACGAGCTGCACGCTCACCGGATGGCCCTCCACGAGCACGGGGACGGTCACCGCGGGCAGGCCGGCGACGTTGACGAAGCTGCTGTACGGCGCGTACTGGCACTGCCGCGCGAAGCTGAGCTCCGGGTCGTCCTGCGAGAACCAGCCGACCGGCTGCGGCGGCAGCGCGAGCGCCGGCGTCAGCACGGCGTCGAAGCCGTCGAACGCGGTGATCGTGGCACGCTCGAAGGTCGTCGCGGCGGCGTAGGCGTCCAGCAGTCTCGGGGCGGCCAGCGCGCGGCCCTCGCGGATGAGCCAGGCGGTGACCGGCTCCACCTCGTCGAGCCGGTCGTCCGGCACAGGAATGCGCGCCGCCGAGGCGCGCCACAGCGTCATGAACATGTCGCCGTACCCGGTCGGCCGCCACCCCGTGTCCTCGACGT
>CAKUMG010001441.1 GCA_934667465.1 uncultured Actinoplanes sp.
CTTCCAGAAGGATCTCCGCACACTGGTGGAGTGTCGTCGCTGCCCCTTGTTCATGACGTGTTCCGTTGCCGGTTCCGTCCCGCACGCGCGCTCACCGGGCGGAACACAGGCTAGGCACGCAGAATGGGTCGGCGTGGCCACCCCCGGAAAACCCCGCCTCGCCGCTCTCGACGGGCTGCGGCTCGTCGCCGCCCTCGCCGTGGCCGTGTTCCACTACACGACGTTCTGGGCCGTCGACGGGGAGCGGACCCCCGCGTACTACCTGCCGGACGCCTCGCGGGTCACCGTGTACGGGTTCCTGGGCGTCGAGCTGTTCTTCATGATCAGCGGGTTCGCGATCTGCATGAGCAGCTGGGGCCGCGGGCTCGGCGAGTTCTTCGCGTCGCGGGTGGCGCGGCTGTACCCCGCGTACTGGGTGTGCATCGTCCTGACGCTCGCGGTCACCACGGCGTTCCCGCTGACCGGGTACGTGCCGGCGTACAGCGACTTCACGCTCGCCGAGATCGGGATCAACTTCACGATGCTGCAGGACCCGCTGCAGGTGCCCGCGGTCGACAACGTGTACTGGACACTCTGGGCCGAGCTGCGGTTCTACCTGCTCTTCGCGCTCGTCGTCGCCCGGGGCATCACGTACCGCCGTACCGTCATCTTCTGCGCAGTCTGGATGGCCGTCACGGTCGCCGTCATCCCGCTCAACAGCCCGATCGTCTCGACGCTCGCCGTCCCGCAGTTCGCGCCGTGCTTCGTCGCGGGCGTCGCGATGTACCTCATGCACCGCTTCGGGCCGAATCCGCTGCTCTGGGGCATCGTCGGCTTCACCTGGCTGATCAACCTGGACAAACTCGACAGCCGGGTGCGGATCGAGCCGGGCTTCGACGTCCCGCTCTGGCCTGCGGTCCTGCTCCTGACCCTCTCGTACGGGGCATTGCTGCTCGTCGCGCTCGGCAGAACCGACCGGATCACGTGGCGCTGGCTCACGCTCGCGGGGGCGCTGACGTTCCCGTTCTACCTGCTGCACCAGCGCATCGGCTACGTCCTGATCCGGTACGGCATGGACCACACCCCGGTGCCGCTGCCCGTCCTGATCGTCCTCACCATCGCGGTCATGCTGGTGCCGGCGTGGCTGGTGTACCGCTTCGTCGAGCGCCCCCTCGGCCCCCGCCTGCGCCGCGCGATCCGCTCCGGACTGACCGCCACCGAGCCGCTCCCCATGCCCCTTCCTGCTTCCCCGCCGTCACAGGCCGCCGGTCCTGACATCGGGTCGCCGGAACCGTGCCCGGCTGCGACACTGCGGATGTGACCTCCCCCGAAGCGCTCACGCCCGTCACGGTCGTCCGCAACGGCACGGTCCGCGCCGCGCGACGTCGCCCGTACGGTGCTCGACGCCGTCGGCTGGTAGCCCGTCGCTCCTCAGGCCGCCTCCGCCGGGCCGGCGTGGTTCGGGCGGCAGGCGGTGACCATGGCGGACAGGTGGCGCATCGCCTGGTAGAGGCGCGCCTTCGCGTCGACCGGGGAGAGCCCGAGCAGCCCCGCCGCCTCCCGCACCGTCCGGCCCTCGAAGTAGGTCGCCACGAGGATCTCCCGGTGCGGCGCCGAGAGGCTGCGCAGCATCAGCTCCATCAGCGACCGCTGGTCCTCGCCGGCCGCGGGCGTGCCGGCCTGTCTGGTCAACATCCTCAGCACTCTGGTCGCCGCGGGGCCGCATCTCCAGTGCGCACTTGCGGCGTATCTGTCCGCTTACACCCAGCGAAGTAACCCCGTGGCGCCGCGGCGGAAGATGGTCCCATGACCGACGACCTCGCCACGCTGGTCTCGGTGGAGTCGCCGGCCACCGACGACCGCGCGCTCGCCGCCAGCGCGC
>CAKUMG010001442.1 GCA_934667465.1 uncultured Actinoplanes sp.
TTCGCATGATTCGCGGAGGTTACCGCCCATATGATCGTTGCGTCCGGGTAACCCGCCAGGTATCCGGCCTGGAAGCGGGTTAGGACATGGTGGCGGCCGGGGAACAACACGAACTGAGATTCCATCGTCTCGTTGATACCTTACGAACAGACGTCTTTCATGAGCGGAGGCCCGGAAATGGCTGAACGCACTGCTCACCGCCACCGTGTGGTGATCGTCGGAGCCGGCTTCGGCGGACTCTTCGCGACCAAGGCGCTCAAGAACGCCGACGTCGACATCACCCTGATCAACGGCACCGCCTACCACCTCTTCCAGCCCCTGCTGTACCAGGTGGCGACCGGCATCCTCTCCGAGGGCGAGATCGCCCCGCCGATCCGCGAGATCCTGCGCAAGCAGGACAACGTCGACGTGAAGCTGGGCTGGGTCACCGACGTCGATGTCGACAAGAAGGTCGTGTCGGTCGAGGCGCCGGACATCAAGTACGCGGTCGAGTACGACACGCTGATCGTCGGCGCGGGCGCCTCGCAGTCGTACTTCGGCAACGACCACTTCGCCGACCACGCGCCCGGCATGAAGAGCATCGACGACGCCCTGGAGCTGCGGGCCCGCATCTTCGGCGCGTTCGAGCTGGCCGACCTGCAGACCGACCCGGCCGAGCAGGAGCGCTGGATGACGTTCGTGGTCGTGGGCGCGGGCCCCACCGGCGTGGAGATGGCCGGCCAGATTGCCGAGCTGGCGCACCGCAACCTGGTCGGGCAGTTCAAGCACATCGACACCCGCAAGGCCCGGGTCATCCTGATCGACGCGGTCGACGCGGTGCTCAAGACGTTCGGCGACCATCTCTCCACCCGCGCGCTCAAGAAGCTGCACGAGCTGGGCGTCGAGGTCGAGCTGGAGACCAAGGTGGTCAACGTCGACTCCACCGGCATCGAGGTCGAGACCAAGCGCGGCCACGAGCGGATCGAGTCGCGCACCAAGATGTGGGCGGCCGGGGTCGCCGCGCCGCCGCTGGCCCGCAAGCTCGCGGCCGCCGCCGGCGCGCAGACCGACCGGGCCGGCCGGATCATGGTCGAGCCCGACTGCACGCTGCCGGGCCACCCGGAGATCTTCGCGGTCGGTGACATGATGGCGCTCGACCGGCTCCCCGGCGTCGCCCAGGTCGCGATCCAGAGCGGCACGCACGCCGCCAAGCAGATCAAGCGCCGCCTCGCGGGCAAGGAGAGCGGCCAGAAGTTCGAGTACTTCGACAAGGGCAGCATGGCGACCGTCTCGCGGTTCCACGCCGTCGTCAGCCTCGGCAAGATCCACCTGTCGGGCTTCATCGGCTGGCTGATGTGGCTCGCGGTGCACGTGTTCTACCTGGTCGGCTTCAAGAACCGGTTCACGACGGTGGTGCACTGGTTCGTGAGCTTCCTGGGGCGTGGGCGCTCGGAGCGGGTGTCGACGTTCCAGCAGTCGTACGCTCGCATGGCGATCCGCGCCTACGGCGACCCGTTCGAGCGGCGCCGCCAGGTCGAGGCGGACGAGGCCGCCGCCAAGCTCGCCGCGTCGGGTCCCGCGCCCGGCCCGGCGCCGGAGAAGAGCCCCGACGCGACCGGTCCGCTGGCCGGGCGTCCGGAGCCGGGTTCCGCCGCCTCCGCGCCCTCCGCCGCCTCCGCGCCCTCCGCCGCCTCCGCGCCCTCCGCCGCTTCCGCCGCCGAGAAGCGCAAGGCGCAGGCCGGGCGCCGCTGAGCTGCGACGATCCGGGGCACCGGCCGAATCGGCCGGTGCCCCGTTTTGCTGCCCCCGCGCACTTGGCGCCCCGCCTGACTCGCGCTGCTTGCGTGGATCGTGCTGCTCGCGCGGGTCGTGCTGCTCGCGC
>CAKUMG010001443.1 GCA_934667465.1 uncultured Actinoplanes sp.
CCCCACAGTGGGTGGTCACCGCCGGGCACTGCTTCCGGGACGAGAACGGCGTGCGGGTCGAGCGCCCGGTCGCCCAGTCCACGACGGCCACCATCGCGAAGACCGACCTGGAGAACAGCCCGGGTGGTCACGTGGTGGAGATCGTCGCGGTCCGGCAGTCGGCGACGGCGGACGTCGCGCTGATCAAGCTGGAGACGAAGGTCAGGGACGTGCGGCCGCTGCGGGTCAGCGCCGAGGCCCCGAAGGCCGGCGACGTGCTGCGGCTCACCGGCTACGGGTCGCTGACCAGCACCAGCCCGGTGCCGGTGACGCGGCTGCGGACGGGCACGTTCACCGTCGAGTCGCTGCAGGCGTCGACGCTGGGCATCCGGGGCAGGACCCCGCAGGCGAACACCAGCCCCTGCCCGTACGACTCGGGTGGCGCGTTCTTCCGCGAGAACAGCTGGCCCGGCCCGGAGCTGGTCGCGGTCGTCAGCGACGGCCCGAGCTGCCCGCACAGCGACATCGAGAGCCCGGCACGCACCGACAACCTCGCCGCCTGGATCAAGGGCATCGTCGAGGCCCGCTGAGCTGGCAGCACTCCGAGGCCGTCACCCCCTGCGGGATGGCGGACCCGGCAGCATTCGAGGCCGTCACCCCGGGTGGGTGGCGGCCTCGACTACGAAGAAGGCAGCCGTACGGTGAACAAAGTGCCGTGACCCGGCGTGCTCTCCACCTCGATGCTGCCCCGGTGCGCCTCGGCCAGCTTGCGCGCGATCGCCAGCCCGAGCCCGCTGCCCCCGGTCGCCCGGCTGCGCGACCCGTCGGCGCGCCAGAACCGGTCGAAGATGCGCGGCAGGTGCTCCGGCGCGATGCCCGCCCCCGTGTCCCGTACGGTGATCGTCGTGTCATGGGCACTCACGGTGACCGTTCCGCCGGGCGGCGTGTGCCGGACCGCGTTCGAGACCAGGTTGCCCACCAGCTGCCGCAGGCGGACCGGGTCGGCGCTCAGCACCGGATCGCCGCGCACCTCCGTCATAAGCGTCACCCCGGCGGCGTGCGCCGTGCCGCGATGGCTCTCGACGACCTGGGTCAGGACATCCCTGAGGTACGCGGGCTCCGGGTGCACCCGCAGCGTGCCGGCGTCCGCGGCGGCGAGGTCGCCGAGGTCGTCGATGATGTGCTGGAGCAGCAGCGCCTCCTCGTGCAGCAGGCCGAGCAGCTGCGCGTCGGTCGGTGCCAGGTCGTCCTGGGCGGCCTCGAGCCAGCTGCGGAT
The DNA here is from genome assembly GCA_934667465.1 of uncultured Actinoplanes sp. Lineage (GTDB taxonomy): Bacteria > Actinomycetota > Actinomycetes > Mycobacteriales > Micromonosporaceae > Actinoplanes. Next base: position 1,256 of record CAKUMG010001443.1, read on the forward strand.
GTTGGTGAGCGGGGTACGCAGCTCGTGCGCCACATCGCTCACCATGGCCCGGCGCTGCGCCTCGGCCCGGTCCCGGCGGACCCCGGACTCGTGCAGGGCGCGCGCCAGGTGCCCGATCTCGTCGCGCGCGGAGTCGCGAGCAAAGTCGCGGGCGGACTTGCGCGCGGAGTCGCGGGCGGACTTGCGCGCGGAGTCGCGGGCGGAGTCGCGCGCGGCCCGTCCGGCGGCGCCCGGTGCAGGGCTCCCGGCGGGCATGGCGGCGGGGGTGTGCAGGTCCGCCGCGACGGTCAGCGCCCGCAGCGGGCGGACCAGGCGGCGCCCGGCGAGCACCGTGACCACGATCGTGGCGAGCCGGACGCCGCCGGTCACCAGCGCGGTGCGTGTCTCCACGGCCGCGACGCTAGGGACCGGGCGGCCACCCGTGGTGTCCCGAACTGCGACAGCCGCGGGCGGTGTCCCGGTCCCAGACTCCGGTCATGGACCGTCTCAAGGGCAAGACCGCGCTGGTCACCGGCGCCGGACGCGGGATCGGACGGGCGATCGCCGAGGCGTTCGCACGGGAGGGCGGTACTATGCTGGCCACCGGCCGCGGCGCCGGCTCCACGC
>CAKUMG010001444.1 GCA_934667465.1 uncultured Actinoplanes sp.
GGGCAGCCCCTCGGGGTTGAGCCACGCGCTGCCCGGGAACGCCGTGGACAGGCCGGTGGCGAAGCCCGCGTAGCCGCGCAGGCTCGGCAGCCCCCAGCAGCTGTACATGTCGTCGCTGCCGTCGGCGTGCAGCGTACGGCCGGTGTAGATGCCGTGGTGCGGGTGGCGCCGGGCGAACCGGGCGAGCTCGGCGACGGGTTGCCCGGCCGGGGCGGTGTCCGGGTTGAGCAGCAGCAGCCAGGCGCCCGGGGACGCGACCGCGCCGCGGTTGACCGCGCGGCCCCAGCCGACGTTGACGGACAGCCGGATCAGCCGTACGGCCGGGAAGGCCTTTGCGACGGCGTCGGCGGACCCGTCGGCGGACGCGTTGTCCACCACGGTGACGTCGAAGGCCACGTCGTCGGTGCGGCTGTCGAGCAGGGCCCGCAGGCAGCGCAGGATCAGGTCGCGCGTGTTGTAGGAGACGATGACCACGGACACGTCGGGGCGGCTCATCGCGCGCCCCGGGCCCGCTGCCAGGCGCTGCCGGCGAGCAGCCGCAGCGCGTACGGCGCGTCGTCGACCAGGTAGCGGCGCATGAGCCGGCGCGGCTCGCGCACGAGGCGGTGCACCCATTCCAGGCCGCTCTCCTGCATCCAGCCGGGCGCCCGCGAGTGCACGCCCGCGATGAAGCCGATGGCGGCACCGCAGCCCATGAACCAGGTGTGCGGCAGGCGGGGGCGCAGACGGGCGATGACGCGCTCCTGCTTGGGGAAGCCGAACCCGACGAGCACGAGGTCGGGGTCGGCGCCGATCACCTCGTCGCACACGGCGTCGTACTCGGCGGGGCGGGTGTCGAAGCCGAGCGACGGGCTCAGCTGCCCGGCTATCTTCAGCGTCGGATGGCGGGCGCGCAGCACCTCCGCGGCCCGCGCCGCGGTGCCCGGCTCGCCGCCGAGCAGATAGACGGACCGCCCGGCCTCGGCCATCGCGGCGGACAGGCTCCACGCGAGGTCGGACCCGGGCACCCGGGCGGGCAGCGGGCGGCCCGCCAGCCGGCCGGCCCAGATCAGCGGTTTCCCGTCCGCCACGACGAGCGACGACGCCTCCAGGTGGCGGCGTAAATCGCCATCCCGCACGACTCGGCGGAGTATGTCCACATTGGGGGTCATGATTTGCCCGCCGCGGTCGGCGGATTGTTCCGCCATTACCCGGCGGACCACTTCTTCCTCGCGGAGCGGGTCGAATCCGACACCGCCCAGCATGACGCGATCGCGTTGCGGGACAAGGGTTTCCGGAGAATCTTGGAAGGCCTCCACCCTTTGCAAGCTACCTGCGCCGGGCGGGCGGGCAAGGGTGCGAAAGGACCATCCAGTGTCGACTATGTGATACGTGAACAGTCTGTTCGACGGGTTGTTGCCTGCTCGCCGCGGACGAAAGCATCACGGGGTGCGAATCAGCGTCATCATGCCGGCCTTCAATGAGGAATCAGCGATCGAGGGCGCGTTGCGCAATTTGATCAACAGCCCGGAATGGGGCCCCGACCTGGAGATCGTGGTCGCCGCGAACGGCTGCACCGACCGGACCGCCGACCGGGCCCGCGCCCTCGGCGTCCCGGTGGTCGAGCTGAGCGTGGCGTCGAAGTCCGCGGCCCTGTCCGCGGCCGACGAGCGGGCCACCGGCGACGTCCGGGTCTACCTCGACGCCGACGTGGCCGCCGGGCCCGCCCTGCTCCGCCGGCTGGCCGCGGCCGTCGCCGCGCCGGGCATCGAGGCGGCCGTCCCGCGCCCGGTGCCCGACGTCTCGGGCAGCACGTGGCCGGTGCGCGCCTACTACGCCGTCAACGCCCGCCTCCCGGCCTTCCGCGGGCGCCTGTTC
>CAKUMG010001445.1 GCA_934667465.1 uncultured Actinoplanes sp.
GAGGGCGCGGGGAAGACGTTCCAGGTCGGCGCGAACCAGCGCTCGCTGGAGGTCACCGGGCTCACCAACGGCGAGACCTACCGCTTCGCCGTGCACGCGGTCAACAAGAAGGGCGACGGCCCGGCCAAGCAGAGCAACGCGGTCAAGCCGACCGCCGAGGTGCCCGACGCGCCCACCGCCGTCACCGCCGAGGCGAAGCCCGACGGCAGCGTCGAGGTGAGCTGGCCCGCGGCCAACGGTCAGGGCCTCGACATCGACCGCTACACGGTCACCGCGATCAGCGAGGGCGGCAGCGCGCCGGTCGGCGACGCCAAGGAGGGCACGTCGCTGACGATCGCCGCCGGGCAGCTCGAGTTCGGCAAGCAGTATGCGTTCACGGTCGTGGCCGTCAACGAGCGCGGCGCCGGCTCCGAGGCGTCCCCGGTCAGCGACAGCGTGGTGCCGTTCAGCAAGCCGGGCCGGGTCGAGGGCGTGGAGGCCGCCACGGTCGGCGACCAGCCCGGCACCATCCAGGTCGCCTGGACGGCGCCCGCCGACAACGGGCGGCCGATCACGAAATACGTCGTCACGGCCGGGGGCCGCACCACCGAGGTCACCGGCGGGGACACCGCAGCCACGCTCACCGGGTTCGGCGAGGGTGAGACGGTCGCCGTCGAGGTGAAGGCCGTCAACGAGGCCGGCGAGGGCGAGGCGGGCGGCGCCACCGCGCGTACGGTCGCGAAGCCGTCCGTCACGGTGACGGGCTCCTCGGCGACGTTCAACAGCGCCACGGTGTCCTTCACCGTCGACGCGGGCGGCGGCACGGCCACGTGCTCGGTCAGCGCGAACAACGGCGGCGGCAAGGCGAACGGCAGCTGCACCAGCCTCAAGGTGGGCGACCTGAACCCGAGCACCAGCTACACGTTCACGGTCACCGCCACGAACGCCGCCGGTGCCACCACCAAGACCCGCGCGCAGAAGACCGCCGCGCTTTACGGCACGGCCACGTGCAAGAACGGCGCCGAGGGCGAGACCGCGGACTACTGCGACAAGGACAAGCCGAACGACCGCAACGGCAACGAGATCTTCAGCGGCGTCAAGCAGGACAACGACAAGCAGGTCGGCTGGGCCAAGCCCGGCACACGGCTCGAGACGTACTGCAAGAAGAAGGGCGAAGAGGTCTACGCCTACATCTACAACAAGGACAAGCGCAGCACCTGGTGGGTTCGGGTCAACTACTCGGGCAAGAACTACATCCCGTTCGCCTGGATCAACCTTGACGGCGGCGACGACATCAACCAGCTGCCCGACTGCTGAGAACCACCGCTGAGGACACCATCGTGAGCACCGACCTGATTCCGCCGCAGCACGTACAGACCTTCGCCGACATCGCCGGGCAGCTCGCCGACCGGGTCGGCACGGTCGTGCTCGGCAAGCCCGACGTGGTGCGGCTGGCCCTGACGGCGTTCTTCGCCCAGGGGCACGTGCTGCTCGAGGACGTGCCGGGCGTCGGCAAGACGATGCTGGCCAAGACCCTGGCGCGGGCCACGGGGGTGAGCGTGCGGCGGGTGCAGTTCACCCCAGACCTGCTCCCCTCGGACCTGACCGGCGTCAGCATCTACGACGCCGAGGCCCGCCGCTTCGACTTCAAGCCCGGCCCGGTGTTCGCGCACGTCGTCGTCGGTGACGAGATCAACCGCGCCTCGCCCAAGACGCAGTCCGCGCTCCTGGAGTGCATGGGCGAGCGGACCGTCACCGTCGACGGCACCACGCACACCCTGGCGCGGCCGTTCATGGTGGTCGCCACGCAGAACCCCGCGGAGATGGAGGGCACCTACCCCCTCCCCGAGGCCCAGCGCGACAGGTTCATGGCCCGCG
>CAKUMG010001446.1 GCA_934667465.1 uncultured Actinoplanes sp.
GGGGCGTGCCGCCGACCGAGTTGAACGCACGCACGGGTGAATTGACCCCGCCCGGCACGATGGCCTTGGCGCGGTCGAACAGGGCCTGGGAGACCGGGGCCTCGTCCGGGTACGGACTGCCCTCGGCGCGGTATGAGGTGGTCACAGCGGCATCCATTCTGTCAGCGCGGATCGGTGAAGGTGCTGTCAGCCCCGTTCCGGGTTGCCGACATCACCATCGGCGACACCCCGGCGGACCGGCCGGTCCGCGCCCGGCAGGCCGGATCGCGCTGCTCGCGATAGGGTGAACCGGTGGAGCGACCGGAGCTGTCCATCACGGTTGAGAGTGCTCCCGACGAGGCGGTGTTCCACCTCGCCGGGGAGATCGACGTGCTCACCGTGGCGCAGCTGTCGGCCATGGTCAACGAGGTCCTGCAGGATCCGCCGGCCCGCATCGTGCTCGACATGGCCGGGGTGACCTTCTGCGACTCGCAGGGCCTGGGCACGCTCGTGGTGCTCAGCCGCAAGGCGCAGCATGCCCGGGTGGTCCTCACGCTGAGCAATGTCGGTGACTTCCTGCTGCGGGTCCTGGACATCACGGGCCTCCGTTCCGCCCTCATGATCTCCTCTTCCGCCTGAGGCTTCGCCGGGGGCCCGAGGGGGCCGGGGCCCGGGGGCGGGGGCCGGGGGATGGGCCACCTGGGGTGGTTGCGCTTGGGAAGACGCCTTGGGCAGACGCCTGACGGCGTCAGATGGTTGGGGCGGGACGCCTGACGGCGTCGATGCCTGGGACAGGACGCCTGACGGCGTGCGGGCTTGGGGCAGGCCCGGGCGGGCGCGCCGGGGTCAGATGCCCCAGCGCGCCTTTTCGAGGATCTGCAGCGCTTCGCCCGCGGCCTCGTCGCCGCCGGCCCGCAGCGTGCGGGTGGCCTCGTCGACCAGGTCGGTCAGCCGCTGCCACTGCGCCTCACGCTCCCGGTTCACCTCGTTCTGCGCCTTGAGCTGCTGGTTCTTGGTCCAGAGCTCGACGAAGACGGCGACCTTGGCGCGCAGGACCCACGGGTCGAACGGCTTGGTCAGATAGTCGACCGCGCCGACCGCATAGCCCCGGAGGGCGAGCTGGGCGTCGCGGTCGGCCGCCGTCAGGAAGAGGATCGGCACGTGCCGGGTCCGCTCCCGCCGCTTGATGTGGCCGGCGGTCTCGAACCCGTCCATGTTCGGCATCTGCGCGTCCAGCAGGATCACCGCGAAGTCGTCGGTCAGCAGCTGCTTGAGCGCCGCCTCACCGCTCTCCACCGCGACCGCCTGCACGGGCAGGCCCTGCAGGATCGCCTCGAGGGCGAGCAGATTGTCCCGGCGGTCGTCGACCAGCAGGGCTTTGGCCTTCTCAGCCACGCTCACTCTCCGTCCCGGACTCCTCGGTGGCGTTGACCCAGCGGGCCATGACCTCGATGAGCTGGTCCAGGTCGACGGGCTTGGTGATGTAGTCACTCGCCCCCGCCTCCAGGGCCGCGTCACGGTCGCCGGGCATCGCCTTGGCCGTCAGGAACACTACCGGCAGATCCTGGAAGCGCTGGTTGCGGCGGATCCCGCGGGTGGTCTCGTAGCCGTCCTGGTCGGGCATCATCGCGTCCATCAGCACGATGTCCACCTCGGGGTGCTCGGCCAGCAGCCGGACCCCGTCGACGCCGTTGTCGGAGTAGAGCACGTTGAGCCCGTGCATCTCCAGCGCGCTGGTCAGGGCGAAGACGTTGCGCACGTCGTCGTCCACGATGAGCACCGTGGCGCCGTCGAGCTGGCGGCCGGCCGGGTTGACCTGGTGCGGCTCGGGCTCCGGCTGCGTCATGATCAGCGGGATGTCCAGCGACGACAGCT
>CAKUMG010001447.1 GCA_934667465.1 uncultured Actinoplanes sp.
CGGTGCGGGAGAGCGCGTCATCGGGTGCGGCTGCACCGGTGCGCAGGTAGGAGAGCCGGGCTCGATCCACCTGATCACCACGGGCAACCACGAAGCCTATCGCGGCATACATGTCGACCACCGAGCCAGGCTACCCCCGGAAATCGGGTTCCGCTCTCGGCGAGTCAGCCTAGATCAACTATCCGTGAGGGGGATCTCGTCTTAAGGGCAAGCAAAATGCCCGCCTCCGGGAGGAAGCGGGCATTTCGCATGAAGGCCTAGTACTCCGGCAGCGACGGGTCGATGTTCTTGACCCAGGAGACCACGCCACCCTGCACGTGGACCGCGTCCTTGAAGCCGGCCGCCTTGACCGCGGCCAGCGCCTCGGCCGAGCGCACGCCGGACTTGCAGTGCAGCACGATCTGCTTGTCCTGCGGCAGCCTGTTCAGCGCCTCACCGTTCAGGATGTCGCCCTTGGGGATGAGCGTGGAGCCGGGAATGCGGACGATCTCGTACTCCGCGGGCTCGCGCACGTCGACCAGGAAGAAGTCCTTGCCGGCGTCCTGCCACTCCTTGAGCTCGTTGACCGTGATGGTCGAGCCCAGCGTCGCCTCCTGCGCCTCGGTGGAGACCGCGCCGCAGAAGTCGTCGTAGTCGATCAGGCCGGTGATCGGCTCCGCGTTGGGGTCCTTGCGGATCTTGATGGTGCGGTACGACATCTCCAGCGCGTCGTAGACCATCAGCCGGCCGAGCAGCGGGTCACCGATACCGGTGATCAGCTTGATCGCCTCGGTGACCTGGACCGCGCCGATCGACGCGCAGAGCACGCCGAGCACGCCACCCTCGGCGCAGGACGGGACCATGCCGGGCGGCGGCGGCTCCGGGTAGAGGTCGCGGTAGTTCGGCCCGTACTGATCCCAGAACACGCTGACCTGGCCGTCGAAGCGGTAGATCGAACCCCAGACGTACGGCTTGCCGAGCAGCACGCACGCGTCGTTCACCAGGTACCGCGTGGCGAAGTTGTCGGTGCCGTCGACGATCAGGTCGGACTGCCCGAAGATCTCGAACACGTTGTCGTTGTCGAGCGACGTGTTGTGGATCTGCACGTTCACGTACGGGTTGATCTCACGCACGGACGCGGCGGCGGACTCGGCCTTGGGCTTACCGATGTCGGACTGGCCGTGGATGATCTGACGCTGCAGATTGGACTCGTCCACCGTGTCGAAGTCGACGATACCCAGCGTGCCGACGCCGGCGGCGGCGAGGTACATCAGCGCCGGGGAGCCCAGGCCACCCGCGCCCACACAGAGCACCTTGGCGTTCTTGAGCCGCTTCTGCCCCTCGACCCCGACGTCCGGGATGATCAGGTGGCGGGAATAGCGGCGGATCTCGTCAACGGTCAGCTCGGCGGCGGGCTCGACGAGCGGGGGTAGGGCCACGATATGACTCCCCGGATCGATTGGGTATACGGAGGCCATTGTTGCTCGGTCGTCACGGGGCACGCCATGAGAAGCGACACGCGCCCGCACTGCGGGACAGGGGAATAGGTCAGTTCACAGCTTTGCCCTGATAACGACGACCGGCCAGATAGGGCCATGCGTTCGCCAGACAACCGCGCAGGCCGTACGTCTGCTGCTGCATCACCGGCGCCGGCGAACCCGGCCCGGGGCAGGCCTCGTGCCCGTGTCCGAACTGGTGGCCGGTCTCGTGATTGATCGCGTACGCCCGATAGTCGGCCAGCGGCGCGCCGTAGTCGGGGATCGCGGTGTGCCAGCGCGCGGCGTTGATGATCACCTTGCCGGACAGCCGGCAGGACGTGTAGCCGGACGTGGCCAGCCCGTCCGCCGCGCACATCCGCTCGCTGGTCTTCGGCG
>CAKUMG010001448.1 GCA_934667465.1 uncultured Actinoplanes sp.
CGGGAGAGCCCGTCGAACGCCGTCGAACCGAGCAGCACCACCACGAGGGCGGCCAGCCCCGGTTGCCCGGGGGTCGCCATCGCGTTGGCCAGCGGGTTGCGCAGCACCAGCCGGCCGTCGTCGCGTCGTCCCCACGGGGACAGCCGGGCGATCAGCGTGGAGTAGGCCTCGAAGCCGTCGCCGGCGGCGAACCAGCCCTCGCCGTACCACTGGGCCAGGGCCAGCTGGACGGCGGTGTAGGCCAGGAGGACCACCGCCACGGTGAGCGGCTCCGAGCGGTCGGGGTAGACCAGCTCGAGCCAGACGAAGACGGTCAGGGAGCCGGCGGCCGGCCACAGCCCGAGCGCCGGCAGCCGGGCGGCGCCGGGTGCATCGGGGCCCAGGGGCCGCAGCAGCCGGTGCAGCAGCCGCAGCGGGTTGACCACCCGCCACACCGGGCCGAGCAGCAGGCTGGCCGGCACGATCCCGACCCAGAAGGTGACGAACAGGACCCACGGCGCCAGGTTGCGCGCGGTCTCCTCCGGCCCGGCGAGCGCCACGACCACGACGAAGGCGGCGGCCAGCAGCGCCAGTGCCTGCAGGGTCCGGCGGAGCGCGGCGGAGTCCAGCAGCCGTTGCACCCCCGCGGGCAGCGGGCGCCCGGAGTTCGCCCCGCCGAGGTGCGGGGCGCGCCAGAACAGCAGCAAGACGGCGAAGCTCGCCAGGATGGCGGCCCCGGCGCCGTAGAGCGCGAACCCGATCGGGATGGGCAGGTCCGTGCGCGAGCCGACGCCGTGCGCGAGGACGGTCACCCGACCTGCAGCGAGAGCAGCACCGTCCCGGCCTCGTGGAGTTCGACCTCGAAGATGCCCGGGACGTCCGCGACGAACGTGAGCCGGGACGGGGTGCCCGCGCCCAGCTCGACGGTCTGGTCGTACCCGTGCAGGTGGGCCTCGTCGGTGCGGTCGCTGGTGATGTCCAGGGTCACCTGCTCCCCGAGCGCAACGGGGACCCGTCCGGTGTCGCCGGTGACCTGCCCACCCGAGACCTGCACCGTGAGGACGACCCCGGCCGGTTCCGCCGGACCCTCCACCGTGGTGTCGGTCTCGACGGGTGGGGTCGGCGAGGTGCTCGTGGAGGGTGCGGCGTCAGGTGCCGGGTCGGCGTCGGTGCCGGCGCAGGCTGTGAGGGGGAGGAGCAGTGCCAGGGCGGGCACCGCGAGAGCGCGCGGCAGCCGGGCAGGGCGAGCGTTCACGAGCAGGGATCTCCGATGTGCGCAGGGACGAGGCGGTGGCGTCAGGCGCTGCGGCCGGCCGCCGACGACTCGTCGGCCGGCTCCTCGGCCGGGGTGTCGGGGAAGGGCTCCTCGGCGGCGGCCCTGCGGGAGTAGCGGGCCACGCCCCACGACATGGCAGCGATGATCCCCAGGGTGCAGGCGAGCACCACCAGGTTGGCGACCAGCCAGATACCGCCGCCGGACTCCTTGAGCTCGCGCTGCAGGATGTCGATCTCCGGGATGGCCTCGCGGGTCATGCCGTCCTCGGCCTCGACGGCCTCGGCGTCGATCGCCTCGTCCGCGGGCAGGTAGATCGGGAACGCGGTCAGCTCGCGGCCGTCGTGCACCCGCAGCAGCGTCTTCCAGGTGCCGTGCAGCGGCACCGGCTCGGTGGTCCGGTACTCGCCCTCCCCGATCCGCTCGAGGGCGTTGACGACCAGGCCCTGGCCCTGCCAGGAGGTGATCTGCACCCAGGCGGGATCGTCGACGAAGTCGGCGGGGTCCAGCTGGACGGTGATGTCGGCGGTGCGCGGGTCGGTGTCGACGTCGCTGATCGCGAAGGTCGCCTCGACGTCCTCGGGCACGTTGGCCATCAGCC
>CAKUMG010001449.1 GCA_934667465.1 uncultured Actinoplanes sp.
GGCTGCGGTAGAGCCCGGCGCGCTCGCCCGCGTCCGGCGGCACCGCGGGACCCGGCACGCCGAGCGCCCGCAGGAACCGCCCCAGCACGTCGGCGGCCGCCGCGGGGGAGCCGTCACCGCCGGCCAGGTCGGCGTGCAGCTGCCCGCCCGGGTACGCCCCGGCCAGCGCGTGCGCCAGGTGCAGGGCGAGGGTGGTCTTGCCGACCCCGGCCATCCCGGTGATGCCCGCGACCGGCAGCCCGTCCGGGTCGCTGCCGGGGGAGAGGACCTTGTGCAGCAGCCGCACCTCCTCGCCGCGGGCGGTGAAGTCGGTCACGGCGCTCGGCAGCAGCGCGGGCACGACCGCCGCACCCGCCCACGGCACGGCGACCGGCTCCGGCGGCACGTCCGCGTCGATCTGCCGGTGCAACTCCTGCAGGTCAAGACCCGGATCAACCCCCAGCTCCGTACGCAGCAGCGTGCGCAGTGACGCGTACGCGCTCAACGCCCGCGCCCGGGAACCGCTGCGGTGCAGGGCCCGCAGGTACGGCGCCCAGAGCCGCTCCCGCAGCGGATGCTCCGCGGTCGCCGCCGCGAGCTCGGTGACCAGCGCGGCATGCTCACCGAGCGCGAGCCGGGCCGCCGCGTGGTCCTCGAGCGCCACCAGCCGGGCCTCGGTCAGGCGGGCCACCTCCGGAACGAACCATTCGAGGCCGTCCAGGTCCTCCAGCGGGGGCCCGCGCCACAGGGCGAGCGCGCGGCCCAGCCGGTCGGCGGCCCGGACCGGCTGATCCTCGGCCAGGGCGCGGCGCCCGTCGGCGGCCAGGGCGGCGAAGACGGTGGCGTCGCACTCGTGCTCCGCGACGTCGAGCCGGTAGCCGCCCGGGGTCCGCGTCAGCTGCGGCCCGCCGGCCTCGCTCGTCAGGATGTGGCGCAGGGACGACACGTACGAGTGCAGGTTGGCCCGTGCCGAGGAGGGTGGCCGCTCACCCCAGAGCGCCTCGGTCAGCTCGTCGGTGCGCACCACCGTGCCCGCGCGCAGCAGCAGCACGGCCAGCAGCGCGCGTTGCTTGCGCCGGCTCACCACGACGAGCCCACCGGAGGGGTGGCGCACCTCGAAGCGGCCCAGGACACGGAACAGCACCGTCCACCGTCCACAGTCGTCAGTCACCGCATTGTGGCGCCATCCGGGCGGTGCCGACAACCCGGGCGGCCCGGGTAAATTGGCCCGGTGCACCGTTCATGGACCCTCACCCCGGCGACCCCCGCCGACGCGGACTGGCTCGCCGACCTGCGGGCCCTCGGCCTGAAGGCCGACCTCGAGCGCTTCGGCCGCTGGGACCACGAGCGCATCCGGCAGAACTTCCTGCACGAGTACGTTCCGGCCAACACCGACCTCATCGTCTGGGAGGGCCGCCCGGTCGGCGCCGTCGCCGTCCGCCCCGAACCGGCCGAGCAGTGGCTCGAGCACTTCTACCTCGACCCGGCGCTCCAGGGCCGCGGCATCGGCGGCCAGGTCCTGCGGCACGTCCTGCGCGAGCACCGCGACGCCCGCCCCTATCGCCTGGTCGTGATCCGCGGCAGCCGCGTGCTGGGCCTGTACGAGCGGGCCGGCTTCCGCCACGAGAGCGACCACGAGAACGGCGTGGACGCCATCATGGTGGCGCCCTCCGCCGTCTTCGCGTGACCCCTGCGCTGCGGTCTCGCGTGTCCCTGCGCTGCGGTCTCGCGTGACCCTGCGCTGCGTCTTGCGTTTCCTGTGACTCAGCGCTGCGTCTTCGTGGCTCAGCGCTGAGTCTTCGTGGCTCAGCGCTGTTCGAGGATCGCCACCTTCGTGTAGGTGGCGGCCACGACGTCGGGCTTGCCGTCCCCG
>CAKUMG010001450.1 GCA_934667465.1 uncultured Actinoplanes sp.
GGGGCTCAATCCCTCGCATCGGCGAGACGGTCGACTTCGCCGGCACCTTCTTGAAACGCCTTCGCTACCACGGCGGCGACGTCGATAACCTGTTCCTCGACGGCATGCGCCTGATGAGCGACGGCGGCAGCCATAACGTATTGCAAATCGACCCGTGGTTTATCGAACGCGTGGATGTGATCCGCGGCCCCTCCTCCGCGCTCTACGGGCAGAGCGTGCCGGGCGGCGTGGTCAACGTGCTGACCGGCTCGGCGGCGGAGACCGCACCGTGGCTGGCCTCGCACGACGACGTCAACGGGCTCGACCTGACGGGCGTGTCCGACGCCGGGCTCGCGACCGAGCTGGAGCGCGCCGCCGCGGGCAGCCTCAAGCGGGTGCTCCGCCCGCCGGCCGGCCAGGCGGACTTCACCGGCGACCCGGGCCTCGGACCCATGAAGGCCTTCCTCGAGATCAAGACGGTCTGGCACCCGAAGGGCTTCTGAGCACGGCCGCGGGGCGCGCCACCGGCACGGTTCGCGACCGCGGTCGGGCAATACACAGCGGAGACCACTAAGGTGTGTGCCCAGACTCACCCGTCCGATCAGCGTGCGAGAACCAACCCGGAGGTCAGTGTGGCCAGCCAGTCGCCCGAAGAAGCCGCTGAGGCGGCGACGGTCGAGGAAGGCCGCTCCGGCCGCGACCTGTGGGACGAGGTGCGGATCACCCCGGTCGAGATCGCCATGCCGGGCGGCGTCGCGCTGACCCTGCGGGCCTACCGCAAGGCCGCCGACGTCGCGCCGACCGAGATCGAGATCGACGAGGACGACCCCTTCGAGGCGCGCGAGCGCGCCGCTGCCGCGGCCCGCGCCGCGGAGGAGGAAGAGGCCCGCACCGCGGCCCTGCCCGACGACGAGTTCTCGGCGCTGGTGGCCGAGGGCGAGGCGGACCCGAAGGCCAGGAAGACCGGCCAGGTCCGCAACGAGGACGGCGAGCTGGTCGACGAGCCCTCGCCGGAGGAGTTCGAGGACGAGCCGGGCCCCGAGGAGGAGGCGGTCGCCGAGCAGGCGGCCGACGAGGAGGTGCCCGTCTTCCTGAGCCACCGCGGCAAGCTGTTGGCCTTCAAGACGCCCGAGTCGCTGGTCTCCTTCCTTCGTTCGGGTGCCCCGCACGACCTCGCACAACTCGACACCTGGCCGACCGTGGCCGAGCGGGTACAGTCGAGTGACATCGACCCGCAGCCGGAGGACCGCTACGAGCTCGACCTCGTGGTGGAGAACCTGCGGGGCGGTCACGACACCTGGGATCTGTCGCTCCTGATCGCGGCGGGCGAGATTTCCCGTGACCTGGGTCACGCACTCCGGCTCAAGCCGGTGATCCTGGCGCTGGCGCCCGGTTCCCCGCTCGACGACCTGGACGAGTCCCTGCGGTCGGCCGAGAGTGGCGGAATGGGCGGTTTCTTCGGACGCCGCAAGCTCCGTAAAATCGGTGCACAGCAGGCGAGTCTGGGTTGGCGTTCGGTTATCGGCAAGATCTCTGCGGCCGTGGACTGGCGCGACTGACCCCTCACCAGGGACCATTTGTCCCTGGCTCAAGAACATGCAGTCCCGGGGAGGAGGACGACGCCGTGGCGCTCGTGCGCGTGTACTGCGGTCTGGCGTCGGCTGATGAGAAGGTGCGCTCGGCCTCGGCCGGGCCGGCACTGACCATCGCCGTGGTGGACGACGCGGGCCGGCTGCTCGGAGTCCATGGGATCAGCGACGACCCGGCCGGCTACGCCCAGCTGGGCATGCTGCTCGTGGAACGGACGAGCGGCTTCGCCGAGGCCGCGGTGGCCGCCGACAGCGACGACCACATGGTCACGTCGCTGCTGACC